>DASPJG010000542.1:0-27690 GCA_035628755.1 Pyrinomonadaceae bacterium | reverse complement strand
TGGCGAGAGATGCGTTGACGGAGAGCCGGTTGGCTAATGACCTGTACATGGTGCAGGACGGCGAAGAGTTGATGGATTATCTGTATCGCCGTGGCGCTTACGCCGAGTTAAAGGATTCGCCGCGCCCGGGACTAATCCTCTTAGACCTCAACATGCCTCGCAAAGACGGGCACGAAGCTCTCAGAGAGATTAAGGCCGATCACAGCTTGCGACAAATTCCCATCGTCGTGCTGACAACTTCGAAGGTGGAGGCGGATATCTACCAAACCTACGATCTCGGGGCGAACTCTTTTATCACCAAACCGGTGATGTTCGAATCGCTCGTTCACGTCATGAAAGACCTCGGCAAATACTGGTTTGAAATAGTTGAATTGCCGGCCGGGAAAGTTGGAGGTTAATGTGCTAGCCCAACCACTCAGAGTGCTTCTCGTCGAAGACGATGAAGACGATTTCCTGATTACCAGTAATCTGCTCTCGGAGATTCCGGGTCGCCAGGTCGATCTGAAATGGGTAGCCACATATCCCGACGCCCTGCGAGAGATGGAGAGCGGCCAGCACGATATATGTCTGGTTGATTATTCTCTCGGAGAACGCAACGGGCTAGAATTGCTGCACGAGGCTGTCGAGGTTAGCTGTGTCGCACCCATGATTATGTTGACTGGCCACACCGGGTATGACATTGACACACAGGCCATGAAGGCGGGCGCTGCCGATTATTTGGTTAAAAATCAGATCAATACGCCTCTGTTGGAACGCTCCATTCGCCACGCCCTCCAGCGGTCGGAGATTATTGAGAACTTACGTAAACTCGCCAGCCACGATGAACTGACCGGTCTTCATAATCGCCGCGCAATGGACTCTCTTTTGCAGGAAGTAACGGAACGCCATCAGAGATACGACCGCCCGGCCGCGCTTGTGATGTTGGACGTAGATCATTTCAAAGGCATTAACGATTCTTACGGCCACCTCGTCGGCGATGAGGTTCTCCGCTGGCTGGGTCAACTTCTACGCGAGACTGCCCGCTCGGTAGACCTTCTGGCACGTTATGGCGGCGAAGAACTGGCGATCATTCTGCCGGAGATGAATAGCCGGCAGGCTTTAGGGATGGCTGAGAGGGTGCGCCGCCGTGTGGGTATCCGTCCCTTCGTGTTCTACCAGAGCGACGGCCAGCGCGTTGAGATTCCGATCACCATCAGCCTCGGCGTGGCCGAGATGCCGGACGACGCGCGCACCGGTGAGTCTCTCATTGCCGCTGCCGATCAAGCACTCTATGCCGCTAAAAGAAGAGGTCGTAATTGCAGTGTTGAATTCCGCGACCTAGTAGCTCATTCTAAAACAAATTGATTAACCCGTACTCGTTCGCCTATAAGCGCAAACCCTCACTTGAGAAACGACACTACTCACCTTGTGTTCGTCATAGCCCTCAGGATTTAAAATGTATAACAACGTAATCAAAGTTCTGCTCGTCGAGGATGATGAGGATGACTATATATTAACCCGCGATTTACTCTCGGAAATCGAGTCTAGTAGATTTGAGTTGACTTGGGCGGCGACGTACCAAGAGGCACTGAAACTGATAAAACAAAACGGGCACGATATCTGTCTCATTGATTATTGCCTCGGTGAACATACCGGGGTTGATCTTCTACACGAAGCACGGGCACATGACTACCGCGTTCCGGCGATCTTACTGACGGCTCAGGAAGATCATGATGTAGATGTTAAGGCGATGAAGGCAGGGGCGTTTGACTACCTGATTAAAGGTCAAATAGACAGGCCGTTGCTCGAACGTACCATTCGCTACACTATCGAACGTTCTAAAACACTTGCCGCCTTGCGTGCGAGTGAGAAGAAGTATCGCCAGATCGTTGAAACTTCCAGAGAGGGCATCTGGATGATTGATGCGGAGGCGCGCACGAACTATATCAACCAGCGGATGTCCGAGATGCTCGGCTATTCGGTCGAAGAGATGCTCGGCAAGTCCGTCTTTGATTTTATGGACAGTGAGGCACGGGTTGAAGCGACGCATGCCTTCGAGCGGCGAAAACAAGGGACAGCCGAACAGCGCGAAACCGGGTTTCGGCGTAAGGATGGCACGACTCTCTGTACGATAGTCTCTGCTAATTCAATACTGGATGCGACGGGAAAATTCGTCGGCGCGCTCGGTATGGTGACAGACATTACGGAGCGCAAACGAGCCGAGGCGGCGCTGCGCGAGAGCGAAGAACGCTATCGCTGCCTCGTCGAACTATGCCCGGACGCGATAGTTATCAGTTGCAGAGAACAATTCGTTTACGGCAATGCCGCCAGCATCAAGCTCTTCGGAGCCGACAGTGCGGAAGAAATAATCGGCGACTCAATCTGGAAGCTAGTGCATCCCGACGACCGGCGGATAATTTCCGAGCAACTCCGCGGAACGATGGAGAGAAGAGAGATAAGCCCGGTCAGCGACCTGCGACTGGTGCGGCTTGACGGGCGCGTCATAGATATTAACGCGACGAGCATTTTAACCAATTATCAGGGAGAGTCCGCCGTCCAACTTATCATCCGGGATGTCACCGAGCAGAAACATTCCGAGATGATGCGCTCCCAGTTAGCCTTCCTCGTCGAATCTTCCGAAGATGCGATCATCGGCAAGGCTCTGGATGGAGTTATTACCAACTGGAACAAGGGCGCGGAAAAAATTTACGGTTATACCGCCGAAGAGGCAATCGGTAAGCATATCTCAATCATTGTCCCGCCGGAGCGCACCGAGGAGTTAAAAGAGATTCTCGAAAGTGTTCGGTCGGGTCGTGGCATCTCGCTCTATCAGACCGTTCGGAGTAAAAAAGACGGGCAGTTGATCCATGTCTCTCTAACCGTGTCTCCCATTCGAGATGCCACCGGCAGAATCACGGGGGCTTCCGCGATCGCACGCGACTTTACGGAGCGCAAGCTCGCCGAAGAAGCTCTGCGCGAGGCGGATCGCCGCGCCATCCGCGAATACGAACGGTTGCTTGAAAGGGTCGCATCTTTGGGACAGACGTTTGGCACGGCGCGCGATCTGGAAACCATCTATCGCGCCTTGTCCGCCTTCACCCTCGCCTCCATGCCCTGCTCATCGCTCTTCCTATCTCTCTATAGTGAAGCTAAATCAGCACGCCGCATCGTCTATTTATGGTCGGATGGAGCGGAGGGTAATGCCTCTAAATTGGAGACCCTCCCGCTCGGAGACGATCTGGTCGGGCAAGCCATTACGACGGGCGGGATCATTGTCCACAACGATTATCAAGAAACTCTCGAAGGCCGTCAGGCCACCGCCCAAAGTGGCGGCAACATTGACGATGCACGCACGCCACGCTCGGCAATGGTTGTGCCGATGATCGTCATGGGCCGGGTGGTCGGCGTGATCGAGATACAAAGTTATGACCTCGCGGCTTATGGCAATGAACATGTCACGGCGATGCGTTTGGCGGCTAATCTGGCGGCCAACGCTATTGAGAACGAGCAGCTTCTTGAACAGGAAAAGGAGCGCGTCGTCCAGTTTCAGCAATCGCAGAAGATGGAAGCTGTCGGTCGTCTGGCGGGCGGAGTGGCTCACGATTTCAACAATCTGCTCACGGCAATTACCGGATACAGTGATTTAAGCCTGCGCCGTCTGAAGCCGGAAGACCACCTGCATGTCAACATCACGGAGATCAAAAGAGCTGCCGAGCGCGCTGCGGCCTTAACCCATCAATTGCTGGCTTTCAGTCGTAAGCAGGTTTTGCAACCGAGAGTGCTCGACCTCAATGGCATCGTCTCGGAAATGGACAAAATGCTGCGCCGCATGATCGGCGAAGACCTGGAACTGCTCTTTGACCTGACGCCGGCGTTGGGAAGAGTTAAAGCCGATCCTGGGCAGATTCAGCAAATCCTGATGAACCTCGTGGTCAACGCCAGAGATGCCATGCCTGATGGAGGCAAACTCACTATCCAGACCGCGGATGTCTATCTGGATGAAGAGTACACGCGCCAGCACGTTACCGTCCTGCCCGGCACATATGTGATGCTGGCCGTCAGCGATAACGGCTCCGGCATGGATGAGTCCACACGGGCGCGCATCTTCGAGCCTTTCTTCACCACCAAAGAACAAGGTAAAGGAACCGGGCTGGGGCTTTCGACCGTGTACGGTATTGTTAAGCAGAGTCAGGGAAATATCTGGGTTTATAGCGAGGTCGGGCTGGGCACGACCTTCAAGATTTATTTGCCGCAGGTGGAAGGGCAAGCCGAGAAAATTCAATTGAGTGAAAATACGAAGTCCCTCGCGCCGGGCACAGAAACCATCTTGCTCGTAGAGGATGATGATATGGTAAGAGCCATCGCTCGCGTCATTCTGACTTCGGCCGGTTACACCGTGTTGGAGGCAGCCGACGGAGAAAACGCGCTTGGCTTATGCCGCCAGCATCAAGGGATGATTCATCTGCTGCTGACGGATGTAGTCATGCCGCGCATAAGCGGGCGGGCATTAGCCGATCAGGTCAAGCAGTTGCGACCGGACATCGGTATTCTCTTCATGTCCGGCTATACGCATGAGGCTATCATTCATCACGGGGTTTTGAATGAAGGCATCAATTTCATAGAGAAGCCATTTACGCCCGAGACTCTGACACAGAAGATACGGGCTGCCCTCAATTCGTCAGCGTCAATCACAGATAATCGTGATTGCATATTACATTCGACCTAGAAAACCGAGGGGCCGGAGAGCGAATGGTAAGACTCCTCGATTCGGGTTTTGCATCTTTGCCGGAGATGTAGGCCGATTTGAGAGTTGAACTGAAAGTTCTTCACAGTTCCCGGGACGGGTATTTACTCACACACTTCTTCTATGTCTGAAAACTTCACAGCCCTGGTAGTTGATGATGACCCGCAAGTTCGCGGTTTTATAGCCGAAGTTCTGCGCGAGGATGGCTGGCGCGTCAACGAGGCCGAAAACGCAGAGCATGTCTTCGAGATGTCGGATGAAGAAAGCTGGGGGATGATCCTCTGCGACGTAATGCTGGGAGGGGCTGACGGCTTCGCGGTGCTGCGGCATTTCCTGAAAGAACAGCCTCATACGCAGATTGTGCTGATGACGGGATACGGCTCCGCAGCGGGCGCGCTCGACGCGACGGCTCTCGGAGCCTATGACTATCTCCTCAAACCGTTCAGTGTTAACGAAGTGCTCACGTTATCGGGGAACCTCCGCAGACGTTTGGGAAAGCAAAAGTGCCTGCCCAACCCTGACGATGGAAGCAACTCGCGCGCATATAAATCCGACATCGCTCTGATCGGTCAGAGCGCGGTTTTTCTTGAAATGATGAAGCTGGTCGGGAGAATCGCCCCCACGAATCTCCCGGTGCTGATTACCGGCGAGTCAGGGACAGGTAAAGAGGTTGTCGCGCGGGCCATTCACCTGCGAAGCCGTCGCGCCGCACACCCTTTCGTCACGGTCAATTGCGGTGCGATGCCTGCCGAGTTGATCGAATCCGAACTCTTCGGCCACATGCGCGGCTCCTTCACCGGAGCCGAGAGAGATCGCCCCGGGCTGTTTGAAGAGGCGCACGGAGGAACCATCTTTCTCGACGAAATAACGGAAACTTCACAGGCCTTTCAGGTGAAACTCTTAAGAACTTTGCAAGAGGGTGAGATTCGGCGAGTCGGCGCGAATAAAACAACCGAAGTAAATGTGAGAGTCATTGCCGCCAGCAACCGTAACGTCGAAGAAGAAGTGAAGGGCGGACGCTTTCGCCAAGACCTGCTCTACAGGTTGAACGCCGTGAGCTTACGGCTGCCGCCCCTGCGCGAACGACGAGACGACATCCGCGCCCTATCCTATCATTTCGTCGAGCGCGTCCGTGATGAAGGAATGCTGCCGCTCGGTTTTTCCCCCGAAGCTATGCAGATTCTGGAGGCATACTCGTGGCCCGGAAACATTCGTGAATTGGAGAATACAGTGGTGCGCGCCGCCGCGCTATGTGATCGCTACATCAACCCCAACGACCTGCCTGAGCGTTTACGCTATCAACAGGAGGCCGATTTGACGGATATAAGCGGGGATAACAATAGGGCGACCGCGCGGTTGATCGAAGAGTGGCCGACGCTGGCCGAATGGGAAAAACATTACGTCGCAAAAGTGTTAGCACACACCAAGGGTAACAAGCAGGCAGCGGCGCGTCTGTTGGGGGTGGATCGCAAAACGATTGAGCGCATGATTAAACGATATCAGTTGGGAGATTGAGACCGGCGCTCTCACCGCGACCGACATGTTTTACACACCGGGTACGATAGCATCTCTAAAGCCCTGCGTCGCTACCTCACTCCGGTAATGAAAATGAACGATTATGAGTAACCGGTTGGATAATCTCACCATTATCTTATCCCGACGAAAATTCGATGCAGCCAGCACAGCGTGCGTGTTTGCCGTCTCAGTCAGCGGCCTAACGCTGATTGGATGGGCGCTGGATATCGAACCGCTCAAGCGCATCTTCCCCGGCATGGTCGCCATGAATCCGACCACTGCCGTCTCGTTCATGCTCCTGAGCATTTCGCTGTGGCTCTCTCGGCCGGAGAAGACCAACCGGCGAGCCATGCGTATCACGTGGGTATGCGGCGGCCTCGTCGTTCTGGTTGGCTATCTCAAATTGGGTGAACTCCTGTTCGGCTGGACAACCGGTATCGATCAGTGGCTGTTCACAGACAAGTTGGCGAGCGACCCGTCGGGGCAGCCTAATCGCATGGCCCCGAATACGGCGCTGAACTTCATGCTGCAAGGCTGCGCTCTGTTGCTCCTGCATGTGAAGACGCGGCGCGGTTTCTATCTGGCGCAGGTGTTCGTCGGGGTATCCATCTTCGCCTCATTGCTTCCCGTCGTCGGCTACATCTACGGCACGAAGCCCTTCTACGGCGTCGGCTCTTTTATCCCAATGGCGTTGCATACGGCTGTGACGTTTCTGTCGCTCAGCATCGGCATCATGTTTGTACGTCCGGGTAGTGGGCTAACCAAGACTATTTTCGATGAAGGCGTGAGCGGCATCATGGTACGGCGGTTGTTGCCCACCGTCATTATTCTGCCGATCATATTAGGATGGCTGAGATTGCAGGGGCAACACCGGGGCTTCTATGACAATGAATTCGGCGTTGCCCTGACCGTGATACTGCACATCGTGATTCTCACCATGCTGATCTGGTGGAATTCATTTTTGCTCTTAGGCATTGACGCCCGACGCAAGCAAGCCGAAAAACAGTTACAGGATTTGACCCTCACGGATGACCTGACAGTGCTGCGTAATCGTCGCGGGTTTCTTCTTTTGGCAGATCAGGAATTGAAATTGATACGGCAGAGGCATCTCGGAATGCACCTCTGGCTGATCTATGCGGATATGGATGGCCTCAAACAGATTAACGACACGCTGGGGCATGAGGCCGGCTCGCAGGCCATCGTTCAAGTCTCGGAAATCCTGAAAGATTCTTTTCGAGAATCCGACATCCTCGCCCGCCTCGGAGGCGACGAGTTCGCGGTTCTGTCAATCGGCAGCGACCCGGAAGGCGGAAACATCATGCTTGCGCGATTAGAGGAGAACCTTCGCGCTTTCAACGTGCGGGAAAAATTGCCATACCCGCTCGCGGTGAGCACCGGCATAGTGCGGATTGATCCCGAGCAAGCGGCTTCAATCGAAACTGTGCTCAACGAAGCGGATCAGGCGATGTACGAGCATAAGCGGAACAAGAAAATGCAGATGGGACTGAACCCTTCGCTAAATAATCGTCTGGCGTAAGCGCTGGTTTATGCGACCGCCGTTAGCGGATACCGTGTCGCGCGCCGGTAATCGAAGGTCGTCGAGTTGCGCTTTATGAACAGGTCTGACGAGAACCGCCTGGAGAGTTTTGGATCAGACCGGACCCGAATATCCCTCATAGTAACACCTGATAATACGTCGCGCCTCAATCTCAGCCGACAGGCAGGCGAGTTCGCAAGTTCGTTCCCACTGAAAGGAAGATGATCCCCATGCGCCTAAACTTACAGCGCTTTTCACTCACTCTACTTCTGCTCGTCTGCACCGTTGAAGCATCATACGGGCAAGGGTCACGAGTGGACGGTAAGACTGGCACCGATCACATAGCCCCGCTTGCCGGAGTAGGCAGCAACGGCACAAGCTCGACCGGCGAAAAGAGACACGCCCCAACCTCCGAGCCATCAAGCAGGCCAAACTCGCTCGCCGATGCCGACATCGCAGACCCGCTCGTGCGTGTGCTGGTTTCAAAAGGGGTAATCAGCGTCGAGGAAGGGCGCGTCGTGGCGAGCGGGCGCACCCCGGTTGAGCAGCGCGACCGCCTTGCGTCCTTGCTGCGCGATAAGGGAATCATCTCTCCCGTGGAATTTGAAGCGATCAGAGCAACGCCTCTGGTGACGCCTACTGCGGGTGTGGCTCCTTCCGAGCCGAAGGAGACGGCAACTGTCGCACCGGACGGGCAAAACCGGCAGCACCAAATTTCCGGCCCTCAGTCGAAGCCGCCTGCTCTGCCTGCCGTGGTGGCGGCGGTTGCCCCCCTCCGTCTGCTGCAAGTCGAGCCGCCGAAACGAGAAGGCTTATTGCCCGACATCAAACTCGGCTCCGGGGCGCGCGTCAAGCCGTATGGCTTCTTTAAGGCGAGCCTCGTCTATGACACATCGTCGCCGGGCGGCAACGACTTCCCTCTCCCCCTGTTCTCCGGGGACACCGGGCCGAACGGCTCGCCGGAGTTTCATCTCAAGGCGCGCGCCTTCCGCATCGGCGCGAACTTCGAGTGGCTCGACCCCGCACCGAAGACGGTTATCACAGGACGCGTCGAACTGGACTTCGAGGGCGACTTCACACGCGCCAACAACCGCAGCATCCCTTCGATTCGCTCCAGCCAGCCCAGCCTGCGTCTCGCCTGGATGCGCATTGATCGCACCCTGACGGAGAAGACCACCGGCTTCGCCCTCTTCGGTCAGGACTGGACGCCGTTCGGCTCCTCGACCGTCCCGAACACGGTTGAGACGACAGCCCTTCACGTCGGTTACGGCAACATCTATGAGCGCGCGCCGCAATTTCGCTTTGGCCTTAACTACAATGCGGGCGGCGGACGCGCCTTGAAATTCCAGCCTGAGATTGCGCTTGTCCTCCCCGCCTTCGGCAACACGCCCGCCAACGCCGGCGATCAACTGGGCTTCGGCGAGCGGCAGGGAGCAGATTCTAACCGTCCGGAAATTCAGGGTCGCTTCGTTACGCAGTTCCAACTCGACCGCTCACCGGGCGTCGTGCCCGCGCAACTCATCGTCAGTTTCACGCAAGGCGAGCGCAAGGCTATCGTCCGCGCGGCGGATGTGCCGGCCGCTTTCAGAGTCGCCTTCCCGACCGGCGCTGAAGTCGGGAGTCAACGCTACGGCTACACCGCCGAGATTCAACTGCCGACGGATTTCCTGACCGTCATCGGGAAGTACTATAACGGCGCAGACCTGCGCTTCTATTTCGGCGGGCAGTTGTTCTCCACCTTCAATGACACCGCCGGGCTGACGGCGACAGCGTCCGCGCCGTCCATCGACGGCTCTTCGATGGTGGTCTTCGGTCTTCTCGATGGTATCCCCGCGCTCGCGCCGCAACGCCCGGTGCGCGGGCAGGGCGGGTTCGTCAATTTGGGTTTCCCGCTCTCTCGCCTCTTCGATGCCGCTCCCGCGGGACGACACGCGGGATGGACGGCCTACCTGCACTACGGATACGACCAGGCCACGGCACGCGACGTGCGACGTTTCGGCGGACGCGCCAAGAGCGACGTGCTGATGGGAAGTCTTCACTACAGGGCGAACGCCTTCGTCACGTTCGCCTATGAGCAGTCTTTGTTTCGCACGCGCGCCGCGAACAACTCGATTCTGGCGCAAGGCAGTCTGCCGCTCTTCCGCGGCATCCCTTCGCGCGAAACGCACAACATCCGTTCCGAGTTCGCAACCATCTTTTCATTCTGAGACTTCACATCCGACTCTCGCGCCGCGTCGAAATCCGCCGGGACGCTTTTGGAAGTTAACGCACGAATCCTATGTTCTGGCCTTGCCTGAAAGTAGGATCGGGGCCGAGGTCGAGGCTTATCTCGCGGCTCTCGCCGCCACCCCGACGTGTCACGCGGATGGTGATTCGTCCGGCTGGAAGTCCGCGTAAGAGATAAGAGCCGTTTCCATCGGTGATCGTTTCCGCCTTTCCCGCCGCCACGCGTGCGCCGGCGAGCTGCGCATCGTGAGCGGCATCGAATAGGCCATTGCCATCGTGGTCGAGGAAGACTATGCCGGAGATGGCGCGCTGTGCGGCGAGCGGAATATCCATGAAGAAGCGTTGCAGGGGAGAGACGGTGACAGGCCACGAGAGCCGCGCGGGCAGCCGAAAATCGGCGGGCAAAGACATCGGATCGATCTCAAGGGTGTAGCTTCCCGGCGCTAGGTTGTTGAACTCGTAAAGGCCGCTCTCGTCGGTCGTCAACGAAACAGACTTCGCTCCCCGCAGCAGGACATGCACGCCGCGTAGGCCGGGCGACCCGGCGGCGTCCGTCGCGCCCGTCAGGAAGAGGTCATTGAAGACGCGCCCTCCGATTGAACCGAAGTTCGAGAGACCGAAATTGACCGCGACGGTCTGCCGCGCCCCGACGCTCACAAGTTGTTCCGACGCGGCGCTCGCGCGGAAGCCGACGCCGAGTTTGTCCGAGACGAGCGCAACTACGTGTTCGCCCGGCGGGAGCGAGGAGAATTTATATCGCCCGCGCGCGTCCGTGGTAACGCTTCGTCGGCCGTCGAGTTGGACGGCCACGCCTGCGACGCCCGGCTCTTCAGAGTCATCCAGCCCGTCGGCGTCCAGGTCGAAGAACGCACGCCCCTCGATCCGTCCTTCATTAAGTTTAAATAATTTGGCGAGATTGAAGCTGCCGCCCGGAACGCCGAAGCGGTGAATGAAGGAGAGGGTGAACGTCGTCCGGCTGTGTCCGCCGTCAAAGGCGAAGGAACGCGCGCCACTGACGCGGATGGAATGAGCCGCGTCGAGCCGGGCGATGGCGTTGAAGGCCGTGGTGAACCTGCGTTGCTCATGCGCGAGCACCTCGCCCGAGTCATAGCGTGGCTCGGCAGTGAACTGGTAGCGTGCGAAGGCGGCTCGGAGCCTGAGGCCGAGAGTGGTGCTGCGCGTTTCGGGCAGCACCACGCCGCCGAGCAGCGACGGGAGCGCGTCGCGGTTGCTGGCGAGAAAGCGCGCGGGGTCTGCCTCGTAAGCACTGCGTAACGCGGGCGGGAGCAATTGCGGGTTGCTGACGACGAGACCCGTCAACGAAGGAATGTTGCTACGATAGTTGAGAAAGCCGGTCGCTGACCACCTGTTACCAGATAGTCGTAGTTCTTCACGCAGACTCAAGCCGCGCTCGACCTGTGATCCCGCCGCCAGTTCCCTACTCGTCGTCAATCCGGCCTCAAACTCGTTCGACCAGCGACGATTGAAACGGGCATTGTAAGTTGCGGCAAAATTACGACTATCCAGCCGCAGGAGCGACGTTATTCCCACGCCGGTTTCGACCTCCTGCCCGGAGTAGCGCAGACTCAAGCGCGAGCCTGCCGTGAGTTGAAGATTAAGCCCGGTGGAGAGCGCCGAGTTGTCGAGCGTCACGGTCTGCGCCCGTGAGACGAAACGATTGGCGGCGCGGTTGTAACTGAAGTTCGCAGAGATGCGCGAATGAGGATTCCATGCGACTGCGAAGGCATCCATCCTGCGCCCACCCGCCTGCGCGCCAAGTGCAGCAAGGGGCGAACGGCGGTCGAAGCGCAGCGTCTCGGCATAAAAGTTAAAATCGCCGCGCCGCAGTTCGGTGCGGGCGCGCCATGAAAAGCCGTTGCGGGCGTAAGCGGCTTCACCCTCGACGGTCGTGCGCGCGTCCGGCGTGAACCGCGCGTCCGCATGCCAGACGAGGCCGCCTTCCGCTTCGCCCGCACGCGCGGTCTGATCTGTTTGCCGACGCGGCGCAACGGCCAGAAATCCCGCGCGCACGCGCCATGTCGCCCCGCTTGAGAGCGGCAGCATTGCCCCGCCGAGATAACCCTCCGAGTTGTTGAAGAGCGTGAGCGCGGGGCGCGCCATGCCTGCGAAGAGTTCGAGACCGCGCCGGGGCGAGGCTTCGGACGAAGCAAGGTGCAGGCCGCGCATTGTATAGCCGTTGAAGCTGAGGGGCGAAACGTTCAACTCGCTGTCGAGCAGGTCGAAACGCCAGTTCGCCGAGTCCGTGCCGAGCGACACGCGGTCGAGGCCGAGTGTGGCGGCTGGCTGTGTGAGCGCGCGCTCGCCCTGCCCGAAGAACCTGAACACGTCGGCGGTAACGCGAAGCGCACGGTTACTCGCAAGCTTGCGCGTGAAGTCAAAAGTCTGTCGCAGTAGCGCAAGCCCACCGTCCAGGGAGGGCGAAAAGGAGAGCATGTATGTGCCCGTGGGGCGGGTCGTCTCGCGACGGCGACGATCTGCGCGCGCGCGGACTTCTGCGAGTGTAGGGGTGGGAGGGCTTCGTACCTCGACGACCACCGTGCGGCGCGTCCCGCTTGCGCCTGTGACAAAGACCAACGCCTCGCCCACGGCGATGCCGTTAAAGATAACAGTACGGTCGCCACTTACCTGCGCCATCACGAACTCAGGATTGACGACGGTGACGCCGTTCACGGTGGCGTCGAAGGGAACCGCGCGTGAACCGCGCACGAAGAGCACTACGCGCAAAGCGTAACTATGCCGTCCGAGTGCCTCGGATTGTCCGCCCGGAGCGAGCGTTGCACTTCCCTCCGTTGGCAGCCAGTGGGCGGCAAGCACCAAGACGAGTAAGAACACGCAGTAAGCTTGAAGACGTGACCGCACTCGCTTCGGCGTTGAGGTGTTCCGGGTACAGGGAAGTTTTGATCTCGCGTGTTTCATGGACGGACGCAATGAGATTGGAGCGCGTGCGTCAACAGGCGAACTGTACGTCTCCCCCTCACCCTACTTGACCTCGAAAGTCATTTCATAGGCCAGTGAGGCGGGTTCCAACCCCGCGCGTTCGTATGTCAGCGTCACGATGGCGGTATAGCGACCCGGCGCAAGATCATTAGCCCATGCGGCTCCGAGTTCGTTGCGTTGCCCCGGCATGAATCGCTGCTCGTCAATTTTGCCGCGACCGGCAAAGCCGCCCGTCGCGTTCAGGACAGCGAACTGCCCGCGCAGGTTCACATGCGCCGTGCTGCGGTTGCGCACGTTGAGCAAAATCTTGAGCGGCGCGGCGGGGGTTGGCGATGCAACATGGCCACTCATGATCTCGACGTTGTATTCGGAGTTGCCGATTGTGCTGAGCATCAAAAGGCCGCGAAAGTTTACGGACATGGAAGCCGATGCCGTACCTTCACGGGTCGCTCCGCCGGAACTGTCGGCCGCCTGTATGTCGAAGATCGGGAGAGTATAGAAGCCTCCGCTCGCCGCCTGCGGGACGCTGATGACAGCCTTCATCACGGCTGCGCCGTGCGGTTCGACGATAAGCTCGGCCGGCGAGAACTGCACCCATGAAGAAGCAGAATGTGGGAACGTGCCGGGTCTACCGTCTACGCGGGCGTTCGTCTGCTCGTCGTACCAGTAGTCGCCTGTGGAGCAACGGACGCGCAATCGCACACCGGAATTATTCGTGATCGTGTAGTCCTTGATGTAGGTTGCGCCGCTCTTGACCTTCGCATCTACGAAGGCTGGCGAGATGCCGAGTGATTGTGCAGATGCACGCGCCCCGCCGTGGACGATGATGAGCGCCAGGCAGAGCAGGGCGAGCAGGTTCAGGAGTCTTTGCCGGGTGATCATGTGGATTCTTACGGTCGTTATCGAGGGGTGTTCGGTTGAGTGTGAGTGCCGGGAGGGAGGTGAGGGGCCCCCTCCCGGCACGGCTTTAGTTGACTGTGACGGTGTAGATGAATTTCGGAGCGAGCGAGCCAACCACCTTGCCGCCGCCGTTGGCATTGCTGACAAAGACGCCGACATGACGTGTAATGCCTGAATCGCTGGCGGCCGAGGCGCTGACTGTGTTCGCCGAGCCTGCCACCGAGGGAACAGAGACGGCGTTGACCGCCGAGCTACCTTCTCGCGCTGCCGTCTGGCTATCGGAGGATGTACCGGAATCCTGATAGACCTTGACGGTTGCCGTGGTTCCGGTAAATCCCGAGAAGGTAGGCGTGACGGTGATCGGCGTCGTGTAGGTTGCGCCGCTCCCCGATGTGCTGACGTTCACGCCAGCGCTGGTAGTGCCGATTCCGAGGCCATTGACGTTGCCGAAAGAGACGCTGAAGGCTCCCGATCCGTCGTCCATCACGGATGCGCCGCCGGAACCGGTGGCAATCGTCAACGTCACCGCCGTTTCGGCCGTCGCCGAGAGGGTGAGGTTAGAGCCGACCGTCGAACAATTGGAGCAGGTACCCTGCGCCCATGCCTGACCGGCCGAGACGAGGATTGCCGCGAGAATAACGAGAAAGCGAGCCGGAGTCTGGAAATTCATTTTAATGGTTTCTCCTTACTGAGTAGATAGTGTTGGTGAGATTCGGGGGGTAGGATCAGCTGCATGATCGCCGAGGACGGAATGACGCACCGACATCCGGCTTCCACAACTTATAACCTGTTGCGAAGTATCCTTACCGCTGAACTTCATCGTCGGAATAGAACAGGTAGGATTGAACCGACTTCGAGATGGGCAACAAGCCCACCAGTATTGTTGATTGCAACGCCCGTGCCAGGTTACTCAGTGATCAAAAAGTTTGTTTTGCATAGAGATTTACATGGCTGAACCCGTGAGGCGAGTTCACCACAGAGCGGATATTTGCCCGTTTGTCCTATTACGGTAGGGCGAAATGGGGCAATTATGTGACACGTCGCCAATAATAATCCAACTCGTTGAAGCTACGACTACGGGGAAGGCGTCTGGATTCGCACCCGCTGCGGCGCTTACTTTTGATGCTCCGCCTATTCACTTTCTGACTGTGTCTTACACAGAACCCCTGCTGGTTCCCGCGCAGGAAGTGCCTCGTTCGCGCGCGCGCTGCTCGCCCCTGAATGAAGTCCCGTCAGCCACATCGCGTAAAGGATGCCCGACAGTTTCCGCGCCAGTGCAACTGCCGCGATGCACCTCCCTCGATGTAGTGCGATGCTGCGAGCCCATTGCCGGGCGGCACGGGCACTCTCCTGCTTGGCAGTAACGCGCCAACGCTTCGCAGGGCAGACTCGCGTGGCGCGACGTTCCGGCCTACATCGGGGCACCGCCTATATCACCGCGGCTTAGTGGTTCACTGCCTCGACCTCAAAGGACAAACCATCGAGTTCATGCTCAGTGCGAAACGCGACGCTTCCGCAGCAAAACGATTCTTTAAGAAGATGATGAGAGCCGAGCATTGCAGACTCCCGTTCTCCATCTCTGTAGATAAGAATGCCGCTTATCCGGAGGCGTTTACCACATCGCAAATTGACCAGACACTACCTTCGGATTGTCATTTGAGGCGTGTGAAATACCTCAACAATATTATCGAACAGGATCACCGCTTCATCAAAAAAGAGGTGCGCGCCTCACAATGCTTCAAGAGTTTTCACGCGGCGGAACGAACACTGGAAGGCATTGAAGCGGTGAACATGATGAGGTAAGGCCAAGTTAAAAGATTAGCCGGGAATGACGCGCGAGGGCAGACGAAGTTCGTCGCTTCGCCCTTTCAGATCGCCGCCTGAGAAAGAGCCGCCGGTAACACTCTGCGCTCTGAAATAATTTTCGCAACACTGCCGCGGCAACTGCGCAAGCAGCAGCATCCGCACTATCCGACACACTTGATTGATTCCGTTTCGTGCCTGATTTAGTCGCTCTCCGCGATGAATAAACATTGACGGAGTGCCTGCTAAGGAGTATACCTCCGGTTACTTACAATCGATCACGAGCGATTACGGGCGACTACCGACTCTTCACACTTTAACCGGATTCCTGCGGGGAACCTTAAGCATGAACCCCTTCCGAGAAACATTCCATAGCCTAAAACCATTTTCATCCGTAGCTGTGCCTGTGTTCCGGTCATTGTTTGCGGATGCCAACAGGGTGAAAAATTCCCGGAAGAAGGCGCGCCATGCAAAAAGAATTTGAGAGACTCAGGCATTACCTCTTACGTGAGCCCTATAAAATAGGGTCTCTTTTAAAGATGGCATACACCACAAAATTCTCTTCCGCGAAGGGATTCCGGCAAGAACATTTTGCTTCGTCGTTACCTCCTTTGATGACCATACAGATTAACAATATGTGTAACCTTCGATGTGTTCAGTGCTGGGAATGGGGAGATCAGGGAAGTTATAAGGAGGTTGAGAGTAAAGTCTTAAAAGACGAGATGGCGACAGAGCAGTGGGAAAACCTGATTGAAGAGATAAGTGGTTGGAAACCCTATCTATACTTTTTCGGGGGCGAGCCACTGCTCCGAAAAGATATTCCAAGAATAATCGAGTTCGCTTCCGACCGAAATTTATTGACCGCATTAAACAGCAACACGACGCTGTTGACCGAAGAACTAGCGGACTCTCTCGTCAAGTCAGGGCTGGACTACTACATCGCCAGCCTCGATGGGCCGGAGAGAATCAACAATCAAATTCGCAAAGGAAATGATGTCTATAATCGGATCATACGCGGAATAAACCTTCTGGTTAGCGCAAAGAAAAAGCTGAAAAGTGCCTTCCCCATTATTGAAGTGTGCACCACCGTAACCATTGAGAACAGCGATTACATTCTGGAAACCGCGGAGGTCGTGGATGGGTTAGAAGTTGATTATTTTAAGATTCAATTGGGAATGTTCACGACCCCGGAATTATTAGAGAGAACAAAAGCAAGGTTTGCGGAGACCTTCGGGGTCACGCCCAAGCTCTGGAATGGATTTCTTCGGGATGTGTCCGCGATAAATTCGCAGTCCTTAGCGAAGCAGGAAAAGTTAGTTAGGGAGAAAGCCTGGACTTTTAAGTTCAAAAGATACCCGAAGCATGAGGTGACAGGATTTGATTATGACTTGTACTTCAAATCCCCGGAGTCGGTTTTCGGAGAGAAGATATGTCACGTGCCCTGGAAACGCGCCGTCGTGATGCCGAACGGCGACGTGGTCGGTTGTCCCTGGTTTCCAGAGGCCAAGATGGGGAACGTCAGAGAGCAGAAGTTCACGGAGATATGGAACGACTCTGGAATGAGAAAGTTCAGGAAGTCGTTAAGCGAGGATGGTCTCTTTCCTTCTTGCAGCAGATGTTGCGACCTCTACGAACTCGACGAGTCAAAGACTTAGCCGAAGGCGATATTTTTTCCGGTTACTCATTGCGCGGATGCAGCGGTAATCCAACATCTTCTTTACCGACGCGGGAAAATCTTTACCTTGCCGACAATGGAAAACAGCAAAGAGTTCTGTCTGGTAAGGCCATCCACATGCATCAGACAGGTTGACGCCGCCCGCAATCAGCAGAGAGGACTTTTATGACGATTCCCTCAATCAGCGGTCTCACTAAACTGGCGTGGAGGCATCCCCGGTACGTCGAACATTTGATCGTCAATAAACTGAAGTTCTTTTCCCGTTATCAATGGCTCGAAGAGAACGTCGGGAAGGATGATCAGGTGCCTGCACCTCTGGTTTATAAGTTAACCCTCACGTACAAGTGCGACCTGAGATGCACGATGTGCTACGAGTGGGGAGACGCGGGTTGGTGCAAACAAGAAGTGCCCGAAGCGATAACGGAGGAACTCTCTTGGAACGTGGTCGAGAATCTCTTCTCCCAGTTAGGTAAACAACATCCCTCTTTCATTCTCATCGGCGGCGAGCCTTTGCTCTACTCGAATTTCAAGAGACTGGCCGAGACACTTAGAGAGAGACGCTGTTTCGCAGTTACCTGCACCAACGGCACTCTCTTGCATCGCTTTAAAGATGTCAGCGCCGACAATCCTTACCTGACTTATTTGGTGTCTCTGGATGGACTCAAAAAAGAGAACGATCAACTCAGGGGTAAAGGCGTCTATGAACGGGTCGTAAGAAACATTAAGCTGCTCAAGTCGCTCAAGAAGCCTCCGTATATTGGCATCCAGTTCACGATCAGACCCGAAAACGTGGGCGTCATGTATGAGTTCTGCCGCGAGATGATCAAGCTGGACGTGGATTGGATTCTACTAAATCTATGCTGGTTCGTTTCGGAGGAACAAGCCCGGGAATACGAAGATTACATGCAGAAGCATTTTGCGATTACTCCCACGTCACATTTGGGATACCTCCTCCCTTACGACCTCGATCAAGAAGAATTTATACGCCAGTACGAAAGAATCAAGGGCGAGAAATGGCCGATTCCGGTTTCCTGTTATCTCAAAGAACCGGAAGATATTCACACCTATGTGGATACGCCGCAGGTGCCGCCGGGTAACACGTTCTGCTATAAGCAATGGCTACGCATGGATGTCACTCCTGACGGTGCGGTCACGCCCTGCGCGCTCTATCCTGATTTGACCCTCGGCAACTTAAACGACAGCAGCGTCATGGACGTTTGGAACTCTCCCGAGTACGCGAGATTCAGAGAGTTGCGTCGCGAGGGGCCGCTGCCCATTTGCAGTAAGTGCAACGCTCTCTACTTATACGATGCCAAGCGGAAGATTCTTTGAGGTCGAAGATTTATCCGAACACTTTGAGCCGCCCGTCCTGATCGTCAGCACGGTGGTCGGGCGGGGCATGTACACCCTCGGCGAAGCGATCCGGCAGCGATTGAAAGATAAGCATCCCGTGTACCATGTTCCAATCGAGGAGTTCGTTTCCCCTGACGTGGTCAGGGAAGACCTCGAACGGTACAAATACATATCGAACAACTTCCCTTTTCTTTTATACCTCGTTTACAAAATCCCGCTTTTTTACTACCGCAAGTACCTCAGAGAGAAACTATTCAACACAGCTGATCTGGGAAACCTGCGCGAGAAGATCGAAACTCTCGGCGTCAAGACGGTAATCTGCGTCAGTCATCGCCCGGCCTTCTGGGTTGCCAATGTGAAAAGGCGGGAGCGACTGGATTTTTCCGTGTGGGGAGTACTAGGCGAGTATGGAAAAAATTTAGGATGGAAGTATCAGTTCTGGGAACAGTTGAATGGGTTTCTGTCTCCCGTCGAGAGCAGCGCGCTCAGGTTTGAGATGCCTCGACACGTGCGGTTCATCAAAATCAATCTCCCGGCCAGACAGGAATACCTGGACATTTCGGAAGTTCAGGCAGACATCAACAGTGTCTTGCTCGTCTGTGGCTTCTGGGGGCAGGGTCCAATCGTCGAGACGGTGGAGAAACTGTCTGGTGCTTTGCCAGATTTAAGAATCCATGCCGTGTGCGCCGAGAATACGAAAGCTTACGAGAAGCTGCAAGACGGCTTCGGGAACAATGCGAAGATTCAGGTTCACGGCGTCGTACCGACACTCGCGCCGTTGCTTAGAGAGTGCGCGAGCATTATTACAAAACCCGGCATCTCCACATTGGTGGAAAGTCATGCGGCCCGGCGGAAAATATTTTTGCTCAAAGGAATGCCGGTCGCGGAAGATAACAACGCGCGGTTCGCCGTGGAGCATTTCGACGCTCAGTGGTTCGACATCAAAACATTTAAAAGGTGGTACACCAATCAGCGGGAAGGAATGCTTATGTGACGAGAGGCTACTGAAGCATGAATGATCGAGCGACCAGAGAGAAGCAATACTGGAATGAAGCGTATCGGGCTGAAGGACTTAATCACGAGAAATACGTATGGAGCCAATCCTTCACCAATTCTTCCTACAGCGAAGATGCCTTCAACGATCTTTTGAGAAAGTTCAGCGGCCAGAAGATTCTGACAATAGGAGGCGGCGTTGACACCGTGGGCGTGTCTTTGGCGAAAAACAACAATCGAGTTGTCAGCGTCGATATTTCCGACGTGGCCTCAGGGCAAACCAATGAACTGGCACGGCAAATGGGCATTGAAAAAAATCTCTGCGCGGTGGTGATGGATTGCGAAGAGATGTCGTTCGAAGAGAAGTTCGATGTCGTGGTCTGTAAGCGGGCGCTTCACCACATGAATCTAGCGAAGGTCATAGAGCGAGTCCATCAATCCTTAGTGGAAGGTGGTCGCTTCCTCGCCGAAGAACCTGTCTGCCTGCTGAAACCCATGCGCTGGATTCATGGGAAACTTCCCTTCCACCCCAGCCCGTTGACAGACGACGAGGGGGAACTCAGCGGAGAAGATTTGGCACTGATCGAAAGCGCGTTCCCGGAGGTTAAATTCCATTACATGGAATGTTTGACGCGGGAAAGCATAAAGTATTGCCTCTGGAAGACGGGCACCGATGGGTTGTTGCGGCCTTTAGGAAGATTCGATTTTTCACTCGTCAACAAATATCTGACGCCCCTCAAATACTTGAGCACCTACGCCATCATTCAGGCGTTTAAATAGCCTGTCTCGCCGGGTAATTTGATACTACCGTTAAAACTTTGCCTGAACTCGCACGAAGCAATTCCGAGCTATCGCAGCGTTCTACTGTTATCTTCGCGTCTGTCCCGACCAACATTTGCAGGCGGGATTTTAAAAACGCCTCGCTGGCCTTCGAGAAAGACGGGGCGGGAACGATTTTGACATATAGACGGTCAGGCGACTCCTGCAAGATTTGTCCTTCCAAAATATCCGGCACGTCTTCGAAGACCAGAAACGCCGCGGTAATCACTTTTCCTTCCGGCGTCAAGAGCACTTCGCTTTGCCTCCCCTCTACTGCGCTGACGAGAGGAAATTGCCGCCCGCACGCACACCTTTTCTCCGGGTCAACCGAGACCGTATCTCCGACTTCGTAACGGAGGAGTGGCATGCTGAAGTTGTAAAGTGAAGTCCCGATGACGCTCGCGCTGTGAGCCACCCCATCGCGGCCTTTGCCGGTAAGGTCTGCCCTGAGGCCAGTCTGCGGAATGAGTTCCATGATGCCGTAGTCACGATTGATGTGGAGACCGCCGTGAGGGCACTCCGAGATCGCGACGGTTCGTTCCATGTGGCCGTAGGAGTCGTAAACCTTACAACCGAAGGCCTCTTCGATTAGCTTGCGATAGCGCGGAACGAGCGTCTCGCCGGTGGAGAAGACCGCTTTGAAAGATATGTCCGCAACGCCCTGCCGCCGCAGGAAGAGTGAGAAGTAGTAGAGCACCGACGGCAAACCTTTAAGAAAGAGCGGACGGTATTTCCTGATCGCTCCGACGTAATCTCTGACACTAGCGTGTGACATCGTGAGGCTGTTCAGCAGCAGCCTGCTGGTCAACCTTTGATGATGCGACGCGAGCCGGGATTTTTCGTCACCCTGCAAAAAGAAGACGCTGGAGAACTCGGCGAACGGCGCGCCGAGCCGATAGCCCGCCCAGTTCCAATGCCGCCAGTAATACACAAACTCCAGAACGTTCGAAGGTCTATCAACGAGGAATTGGATGCTCCGCCCGGTCGTGCCGCTGGTGCAAAGAACTTGCGGGCGAAATGCGCGGCTGTTCGTCGCTTCTAGCCCCTTAAACCGCGCATGTAAGATCTCTTTGGTGAGAATTGGGATTTTATTGAGGTCGGAGAGCCGTCGAATGTCGTCCGGCTTTAGATGGATACTGTCGAAGAGGTCTCGATAATACGGCACGTAGCGGTAAGCATGCTCGACGATTCGTCGGAGCAGACGTTCTTGATAGAGCGTCTGCTCCTCCGTGGTGAACCACTGGGTTTTCTCAAAGGTCGCGCGCAGCTTAATGATTGCCGCCGGGTGAGCGAAATCGCTGAGTTTGAATTCCAGTGCCATCCGCGCTTCGCTCCTCAGGAAAATCTAGTCGTGAAGCGAAAGGTCGAAGACATCGTTTAGAGACCGCTCCCAATCCTCCCGAGCCCCGTCTCCTGCCGAGAGAAAGCGCGCGAGTTTCAGAGCCATCGCCATACAATGGTCAACGTTGCAATGGAGAAAGAGAGCGGGACGCCCGACGAAATATAGATTCTTGATGAGATTAAATCTCCGTAGAGCTTTGTTCAGATTCTCTTTCCATCCCAACTCGTAAACAGGATAAAGATTCTTGATCTTGTGTGAGAAGTGTTCCGCTGCCCCGCGCGACTCAAGGCTCAGGATTTTAAGTTTGCGCAGATCGCTTATGCAGCGCGCCGCGATAACATTGTCTTCCATATTCCAAATCTCGTCGTCGAAGGTGCAGGGTATCTCTATCACGAGGGCGCTTTTCTCAGTAGCTTGGTTCAGGAACGGGCTATACTTGGCGGGTTCAGAAACACGGCCAAAAATCACGTCCGGCTCAGGGAAGTAGTAGGTCTCATGCTCGGAAGGAATTTTATCCGGCGTGAAGAGGTAGAGAATTCTTAGCGACCGCCAGGATAAGCCCAGATTGTCGCTCTCGCTGTTCCCCTGCGCGGAGCATACTAAACGATGCAAGACGTCAATCGGGGCGGTGGAGATAAATAGTTTAGACCGCACCCGACGGGATTCTCCCCCCGCCATACGGATGTGGATTGCTTCAATCTCAGAATCTTCATTTAACTCCAGCCTCTCGACGCTGCTCTCAAAAAGTATTTCGCCACCATTTGCGATGAACCGCTCCTGTATCTTCTCCGCGATCTGGCCGAAGCCTCTCGCGGGATAGTAGAAAGAGTATGCGGCGTCGGCCCCCGTCGCTTTTTTCTTTACTTCATTCCAGACCGTGCGCACTTCGAATTTCTTGACCCGACTCACCGCTGGCTCGAACGACAAACCCGCTGGCGATACTCCCCAAAGTTTCAAGGCATACGGCTTGTAAAAGTTCTCGTAGAGTCTCTTGCCGACGGCGTGTGTGGCGTATGCTTCAAAAGAGGTTCTCCGGTTATGCGTGGTTGTCCGGCCCGGTATGAAGAAAAAGTAGTTTCTTGAAAGCAGGAAGTCACGGAAAAATCGTCCCCCCTCGGCAAAGCCGAAACTCGTCAGTATCTGAGTGATTGCGGGCGGGTAATCAAGAAATTTACCCTGAATTCTGATCTGTCCTCTTCTGGGTCTTTTGAGCAATTCGCTGCCTAAGAGTTCTTTGATGATGCTGAACACTTCAGGGTCATATTGCTCATGGATTCGATGAGAGCCGAAGTCGAATACCCGGTCTTTCCGTTGCAGCGAACCGGCCAGCCCTCCCGCGCAGGCATTCTTCTCGATCAGGAGAATGGGGAGTGTGGAATGTTTGGATAACTCCCATGCCGTGGTGAGTCCCGTGATGCCGCCACCGAGGATGATGATTTTCTCGTTTGGCTGCGAAGAGTTGGAAGGTGACGGGCAAGCCATCACCTCACCGCGCCCGTCCGGATTAGGGCAAGTGAAATTGAAGCATCCCTCTTTCTTTGTTTCGCTTTTCACTTCGCAAGCTGCGCCATTGAGTTTCGTTTAAAGCCGGTTGGATTAGGATAATGATTCGACGTCGAAGGTTTGAAAATCTCGGGCCAGCGTGTAGATAAGTATTTTGCGATTCGGCAAGCCGTCGAATTTATAAATCAGTTTGAGTTCGGGATGGTGGCTTTGCTCGTCAAGCAGAAACCGTAAATGCGAGAATTCGTTATTGCCCCAATGCCCCCTCGATATGACACCCTCATCTATCACGAGGTAATCAACCTTTTGGCGCATCGCATGTTCAACGACTGTTAAATATTCCTCGGCAGGCAGGTAGAGAGATTTCCGCATGGCGTAAAAAGCTACATAGGGATTAGTAGCCATCACAAGGGCCGCCGCGTCCGAGTGTTCTCTCACCCACGCGCCCGCCTGTTGGTGCTCGACCAGTTGGTTCAGTTGACCCCTGATAAAGGTATGGGCGATCCACGGCAGGAGGGATAGCAGCAGTGCCGCCATGCCCGCTGCCCTGAGCACCTGCCCGGCCTTTAACGAAAAAGCTCTTGAAAATTTTATACGTTCCAATAACCTGTTGAGCCAGTCCTCGACCTCTTCGATCCCTCTCGCCACCCAACAGAGCAGCAGCGGCAGCAGTGGCAGCAGGAGTCTACCCTCGACGGCGTCCGGGAGCATGGCATACCCGATCAGGGTCGCCACGAAAAAGAGCAATAGATAAAACTCCTTCGTCCACTCCGCCTTAAACAGTCCCAATCCCAGGAGCAACAGGAGGTGAGGAGGGAGCAGATGGTGGATCAAATAACTTATTTCCCATTTTAATGCCTTGATGCTGTGGCCGACGGCGCGGCGTAAGTCTCGCGGACTTGAGCGAGTTGACCCCGCTTCAACAGTTCCGGCGTCATCCTCATAAATTCCCCCATACAGTCTGTCTGCCAGAGTTGTTCGCCGTCCCGCCGCGAGGCCGAACCATTTTCTTTCCAGACTTTCGTTGGACCCCGCGAGCGCGCGCAGCTTATCGCTAATAGTCCACCTGCCTGTGCGTTGCCGGAGTAACAAAATGTATGGGGAAGCCAGCAGCGTAAAACCCGTGACTAAACTGAGGACATTCAATAGCACTCTTCGGAGCGGCAAGCGTTTGCCCGAAAAACCGTTGCCGCACGCTAAGACTAACATCAGGCAGAGATAGCCAATCGCCTCGGGTCTAACTAAATAGCAAGCTCCCAGTAAGATTCCTGTTGAGAGGAAGGCCGAGCCTCCCGTTGACAGCGCAATCCATCCCACCAGCACTGCGGTCATGAATAAAAGCGTGTAAGTTGATTCGGTTAAAAGAAGCGACGAGTAATAGTTTAATGAGGGGTGGGTGGCGATTAAGAAAGCGCCGATTGCGGCTGCGCCTTCGCCGTAAAGAATTCGAATCAATAAATAAACGGGGACGACTAACAAGCCGCCAGCCATCGCGGAGACCATCTTCCCCCCGGCTTCCGCATCACGGAAGATGCAGGAGGAGAGTCCCACCAATAGTGGATAGAGCGGCGGGTAGAAGGTACTCAGCCCCTCCCTGAAGTTCCCCGCGACGAGGTTTTTCCCTAAGGTCGCGTAGTAGACTCCGTCTGGAGTCATGACCTGCTGGAAGCGCAGGAGTGAGAGGCGTGAGAGCAAGGCCAGAGACGTTAAGCCCGCAACCAACGCAACCTCTTTCTTTGTAAATTTATTGTTTTTCAGTCCCTCGGTGCGGAAGACGGTCGCGCGTGAGGAGGAACGGCGCGTGAGTATGCCAAGCCCCGCCGTGCAAAGACACACGCCAAAAGAAATCCGACAGATCAAACCAAAGATAAGACGCCCGCCCCAGACCACCTCACCATACAATTCACGCATCAACGGCCACTCGGAAGTGCGCTCATAAATGCTTTTAGCCTTCTGTAAACTCCACACGCAGGTGCTCAAAAATGAGCCGCGGGAGACTAAGCTATCGCTCTTAGTTAGCAGCACTTCCGACCATCCGGTAGATAAGGAGTCTGAGTTAATTAGCCCCGACGTGTTACTCGCCCGCCTACACGATTTCCACGATCTATCCTCACCCGCCAGATAAGGTGCTGTGCGAGCGCGCATGGAAAGTTGATGCGGCTCGTCGCTCCGGCACGACGAATCCGGCTCCGCGAAGTTCCACGCACTAACTTCATGCTTTGCCGGGTGTGTACCGCTCATGGTAAACGCCGGTTCGCCCTCAACCCGTTGCGTGTACTGACCGATACCCGACAAAGAACTATCAATTACATTCGCCGCGTTACCTACTCCGCGCGCCCTCCTGTTTCGCACGGGCACCCCACGCCGTCTTCCCTTGCTTGGCTCGAAGAGGTATGTCAGAACCGCGCCAAAGCCTAGTCCCGTCATGAATATTAGGGTCTTCTTCACGTTTACTTCTCCAGCCCAGTAGGGTGTGTGAGTTTGAACGCGACGAGAGGGCTATCGAATCTCATCTTAACCTGGGTGTCGGTTGTGAGAGGGTTACTACACCACAGACGGCCTGTTGAACACGCATCGGACGTAACAACCCGAGGGCTGATGGCTATACCGAAGCAAAGCGTGCGCCATCCTTCGTACCCTTGTTGGACGCGGCTGGCTGCGCGGATTGCCGCGCCCTTCCAGTGTCTCAAGATAAACCGTTATCGCTTGGCTCAAAAAAGAAGTGACGTTGCATGAGTTGTGTGAGATGTTGATTAAATCCGACCGGCCAGAAACGGCCATGCCGGAACTGAATGAGCTATGGCCATTCGTCTTAAAGCAAATCAGCTAATGCTTCGCTCAGGATAACATACAGTAGTGTTGCAGCAATCACTTTTCCAGTTATAATCCGCCCCTAGTTTACGCGCCGTCGTGATCCTTGATGATTTATCAGGCGGCTCAAGACTTAATTTACTGCCGGGTGTTGTATTCGTTCACGGAAGCCTCACGGATAAATAGCTGCTGCTCTTTCCCAAGCGGCACTCCAAAACGACAAAATGCCGAACCTTGCCACATGAAAATTCTAGTTACCGGCGGAAGCGGTTTCCTTGGTTCTCACTTGTGCGAACAGCTATTGGCGGAAGGTCAACAGGTCGTCTGCCTCGATAATTTCTTTACGGGACGCCGCGACAACATTTTTCACCTATTGGGACACGCACGCTTCAAGCTACTACAGGGCGATGTTATAGACCCCATCCATTTAGAGATAGAGCAAATTTACAACCTCGCTTGTCCTGCCTCTCCCGCTCACTACCAGTGCAATCCAGTGAAGACTATCAAGACGAACGTCCTAGGCGCGATTAACATGCTGGACCTCGCGCATCGTTCAGGCGCGCGCATCCTGCAAGCCTCGACTTCCGAAGTGTATGGCGACCCGGTAGTTCACCCACAGACGGAAGATTATTGGGGTTATGTTAATCCTGTTGGGTTGCGCAGTTGCTACGACGAAGGGAAACGCGTGGCCGAGACGCTGATGATGGATTATCACCGCCAGCACGGGGTGGATACACGCATCGCCAGAATCTTCAACACCTATGGGCCGAGGATGCAGGAAAATGACGGACGGGTGGTATCAAATTTCATCCTGCAAGCGCTCAGGGGCGAAGACTTGACGATCTACGGCACGGGCACTCAAACCCGCTCCTTCTGTTATGTGGATGATCTGGTGCAAGGTCTGATTCGTTTAATGAACGTGGGGCAAGCCCCTGATAGATTTGACATCTGTGATCCTGTCAATTTAGGCAGTCCCGACGAATGTACGATGCGACAGTTGGCTGAAGAAGTGATCAGGTTATGCGGACGGGAGGTGAGCATCAAATTCTGCCCACTGCCCCCGGACGACCCGAAACAACGCAGGCCTGACATTTCGCGCGCACAAACTTTGCTGGGCTGGTCACCCACCGTCTCCCTGCAAGAAGGGATCAGCAAAACTATCGCCGACTTTGAAGCGCGGTGGAGAATTAGACAGAATGAGTAAACGGAACCTGATATCTAAATCAATCGGTTCTGGTGCAAATAGTAGCGACGGTAGTGTTGCGAGAAATATTTTAGAGTGCGGAAGGTCGCAAGCTCAAATCTGCTGGCATCAGGAAAGGAGAAGGAATACGCTTGAGCTATGACGCTCTTATCTCACCGGAATCACCTTTGTTTGCCTGTCTTTGCATGATAGCTGAATAGACACCGCGTTTTGTATCTGTTCAGCTATTCTTAGCGTTTTCTAGCACTTAGCGGCACTCCGCGGCACGCCCCTTCAAGGGCTGGGAGAACACCGCGCCCTTGCTTTCTCATGGTCGAGAGGTAGCTTC
>DASPJG010000541.1:0-2990 GCA_035628755.1 Pyrinomonadaceae bacterium | reverse complement strand
GCGTGGACTTGCTGCCGTAGACGGTGATGCCGCTTTCGTCTGCGTAAGCCACTTTGACGGCCTCCATTTCAGGCGGCATCCGGTCGAATTCGAGCGTGATGCGCGGACGCTCGAAGCCGGGCGCGGGCTTGCCGTCCGCGCTTAGCAACTGGTAGCCGATTTTGTAAAGCCCGAGACGACGGCGCGACTGATTGCCGTCAACTTGATCATAAGCATCGACCACGATGCGCACCTGCCCGCCGACGAGCAGGCGTCCGTCGCGCTTCTCCGTGAGCCGCTTGCCCGCGGAGGCGTCGAAGAGTTGAACGCCGTCGCGCTCGATCTTCGGCGCGGTTGAATCGGTGAAGCCGACGAGCGGGAGCACGAGCGGGTTCAGTTCGGCGTTCGGCGCGCCGAAATTCATGTGGACGTGATACATGCGATTGATCGTGCCGAGCGCGTCGCCCTTGCGGAAGCGCGTGCCGCGTTTGATGCGGACGCGCGTGAGTTTCCCTTCACCGTGGCGTTGCGGCACGAAGCGCGCCTCGTCAATCAGCTTGTCCCGCTCGTCGCGCCCGACGTGCAGGTGAACGTAAGTCATCACGCCGACGCGCAAGCCCTCGTTCAGGCTGCCGTGCCCCCAGTTGGTCAGCGCGCTTTCGACCTTCTCATCGAGGACGGCGCGCACGGTCTGGCCGTAAGTGCCGAAGATGTCTATGCCGCTGTGCAGATGATGGCGGCTGTCCGTGGTGTCGTAGCTGCCGCGCACCTCGCCGAGCGTCGCGGCCACTTCATGCCAACGCTCCTGCGGATCGAGCGGCCACGGCAGAGACTTGATGCCGAGCGCATCGGCGGACAAGCGCGGCAACACTTCGTTCTGATCGACGGGCGGCGCGGCATCGTTCGCCCAATTATCAACCGGCGAATTCGTGCCCTGCGTTGAAGCGTCAGGCGTTGCCGCGCTGTTCGCGCTCGCGTCGTAGGTCGTAGTTGTCGCCGCATCACCTTGCGCCGCCGTCAACTTCCGCACGAGATAGTTTGCGCTGTCCGCGACATATAACGCGCCGCGTCTATCAACCGCGATGCCCGCCGGTTGATTGAAGCGCGCGCCACGTTGCCCGTCGCCGGAGGCTGTTGCGCCTGCGCCCGTCCCCGCGATGAGGCGCATGATGCTTGCATCGGGCGCGAGTTGCCAGATACGGCTGCGCTCGCGCTCCGTCACGTAGAGAAAATTATCGTGCGTGAGCGCAAGGCCGACCGGCCTGAATGCGCCGTCAAACTGCGAGCCGTCGGCGGGCGCGGGATTGAGCGTCGAGATCTGGCCGTCCTTCGATAATTTTCGCAGGCGGCGGTTGCCCGTGTCCGCGATGAACAACTCTCCATCCGGCGTCAAGGCGAGAGCGCACGGCGTATCGAACAGCGCGCTGCTGCCCGCGCCGTCCGCGTAGCCGGGCGCGCTGCCGCCCGCGAGCGTCGTCACCTGCCCCTTGGCGGTCGTGATCAGGCGGATGCGGTCGTTGTAAGTGTCTGCGACGTAGACGCGCTCGCCGCGCGCATCGACGGCGACGCCGACAGGGGCGTTGAACTGCGCCGTGTGCGCCGCGCCGTCGCGCGCGCCCATCGTGCCGTCGCCCGCGAGCGTCGTCACCAAGCCTTCGGGCGTCACTTTGCGGATGCGGTGGTTCGACGTGTCGGCGACGTAGAGGTTGCCGCCTGCATCAATGGCGAGCGCGGAGGGCGTGTTGAAAGAGGCCGCGCCGCCCGCGCCGTCGGCGAAGCCTTCCGCGCCGCCCGCGAGCGTCGTGACGCCCGCGCCCTCCGCGTCGATCTTGCGTATGCGGTTGCTGTCGCCCGCGTCGGCGACGTAGATGTTCCCGCGCCGGTCAACCGCGACGCCGAAAGGATTTTGGAAACGCGCCTGTGCCGGAGAAGCTGCGTCCGTCACGCCGGGCGCGCCGTCGCCCGCCAGTGTCGAGACGACAGCGCGCCAACCGGCGACGGTCGGCACGGGGCGGTCGCGCAGGCGATAAAAAATGAAGAGCGCGACTCCGGCTGAGATCAGGAGGAGCGCGAGTGCGAGCAGGAAGAGGCGTTTGAACATTCGTCGGGCGAGCCGGTTGCGGTTCGGCAATCAGATTCGGACAGGATTCTTATGTCGGTTTCGCGCAACGGTTGTCAACAGGCGCGGGCGGTAAATTTCCTACGCGGGAAACTTTCACACGGGCTTTCTCGAATCTATCAATAGACGCGCGAACGAGAGTTGGTTTATCTTTCCAGTTCCATTCTGTTTTATTCAGATCACGCCGCCGTAGGAGTCTGGTTCATGCTGAAATTCCGTTTGCCTCAACTGTGGGCGTTAGCCCTCTTCCTCTTGCTCTGCACGGGTCTTTCCCGACACGCGTCGGCGCAGCAACAGACGCCGACGCCCACTCCGACCGCAACGCCCGAAGAGCGTTTCGACCCGGCAAAGGACGCCGGGACGCCCGCGAAAAACACCGGCACCGCCGCGGCGGCAAAAGACGAGAAGGACGCGGGCAGAGACGCGAACCCTTTCGAGCGGCTCGAATGGCGCAGCATCGGCCCGGCCAACATGGGCGGGCGCACGGCGGATGTGGAGGGCGTCGCGGGCGACCCCGACATCGTTTACGTCGGCACGGCTTCGGGCGGCATCTGGAAGACCATCAACGGCGGCCAGACGTGGCGGCCAATCTTTGAACGACAGGGCACGATCTCCGTGGGCGACCTCGCGCTTGAACCGAAGAACCCCGATGTCGTGTGGGTCGGCACGGGCGAGTCGAACGTGCGCAACAGCGTCTCGTTCGGCGACGGCGTTTACAAGTCAACCGACGGCGGGAAGACGTGGCGGCACATGGGCTTGCGCGAGAGCCGCCACATCTCGCGCATCGTCATTAACCCGCGCAACCCCGACGTGGTTTACGTCGGCGTGCTCGGCCACGCGTTCGGCGCGAACGAGGAACGCGGCGTTTTTATGACGACCGACGGCGGCAAGA
>DASPJG010000540.1:0-7138 GCA_035628755.1 Pyrinomonadaceae bacterium | reverse complement strand
GCCGTCCGCCCGGTGTGTTCGAGCAGCCTTAGCACCGATTCGACGGCAGCCTTCCACGGCTCGTCGAACTCGAAGCTGTCGTTGATGGCGTCCCACCGCCCGTCTCGCCGCACGGGGCGGAGCATCACCCGCTCGCGGATGTAGGCCTCGCGCTCGCGCCCGTCGACTTTGAAGGTAATGCTCTGGCCGGCTTCAAACTCGGCCAGACGGCCGACAACAGACCCATAGGTGGCCAGTTTGCCCTCCGCAGTTGCACTGCTCATGCCCGCGACCGAAACGCGTGAGACGTACAGCGTCTCCTCACGAGCCGGATCTTCGCCTTCCCACCGCACAACCACACGCGCCACGAAAGGCTCGGCTTCGAGCCGCACTAGGTTCTCCCTGTCGCGCGCGTCGATTGCTGACAGATTCATCTGCGCGGCCGAGCCGTCGACCATCGTGTTGGTCCCGCCCGCAAGGGCATGGGGCGGGTGCCCAGAAGTCCTGTCGGTGCGCTTGACGTAAGCGTGGTTGGCTACCTCCTCAAGCACGCTAAGGAGCCGCGAGCCTATCTCTGACAGCCGGGTTTTCTGCTGCGCTGTGAACTTCATAAGTTGAGGCCTCCATCACGTAACACGTCTGGTACAACCCTAGCCGGCCGCGCCGAGAGCGTGCCGACAACTAAACCACACCGGCCGGCTATATCCGCGGCGCGCTCCTCAAAGTAACCAGGCCACTCGCGGTCGACGAACTCGAGCAGGTCGGCCGTGACCTCTCGCTGGAGCCATAGCAGGTCGTCGAGGTCCGCAGCCGTCATCATCCCGCGCAGATCCAGGTAGAGTCGGTGTCGGCCCTCGGGGACGTAATGGGCCTCGACGGGTCCGCAGGATGCCTCGCCCAGCCTGACCAACTCGCCGAGAATCCGGTCTTCAAAGTAAAGGTCAGCGTTCGGCCGCGCTGCCATCCGGAGCAGCACGGGCAGCGGTATAAGTTCCGGATCAATTGCGACCAAGCCGTACAGGTAGCAGTAGCGGCGCAGGTCGTCGCTGATCGGTCCCGCCGAGACGAACGCGCGCCAATGGCATCCCTCCTCGCCTGCGCGGCGGCGCTCGACAAAAAGGTCGAATGACTTACGATCGAAACATAGCAACTCCTCCTTGGAGGGACCGCGACCCGTGTACGCCTTAGCCTCATGCATCAATGTCCAGCCGCGCCCCCCGCCCGCGCCGTCCGTCTCGTGGGAGACGCCCGAAGCGGAGCCGCGGCCGAACAAGGTTAGGTTCCCGGGGCCTTGGCGGGCGTGCGCGCCGGTGACCTTCATAGCGGATAGGGCAGTCTGCTCCCACCAGCGCCCGGCGCGCCAGCCGGCGGGGACGGGCGGGCGGAAGCGCGCCAGCAGGTACATGGCTTCAGCGTAACGTGTGAGCCAGTCGGGAGTAGGCACGGCTTTCACCTCAACAGGTCGTCGATGGCCCGGGAATCGCGCGCCTCGGCGCGCCCAACTCGCCCGAAAGTAGCGGCGCGCCCGGCACCACTAAGTCCGAGTACGTCGGCCGCGAACTCGCTGTCGATCGAGGGCAGTTCGCTGTCGGCCGCGCGGTCGATCAGCCTGTGAGCATCGGCCAGCAGGATGCCGGGGCGGCCGCCCGACTTTTCGAGCAGGACGGGGAGCGCGCTCTCGTCAAAGGCCGCGAGCGTCCCCTCCTCCTTCGGGTCGATGCGGACGTTGTCCATGTACGTGACGAGTAGCCGCCGTACCTGGCTCACGTCCCGAATTCCGCGGAGGACGACGACCGCGTTTTGGTTGGCCTCGTCTTCGGGGTCGTAGCTTGGCAGCCGGTTGAGGCGCCACATCTCGTCGAGCGCCGTCGCCGCGCGGACGTGAAAGGTGAAGAGGAAGTGGACGCGTGAGATGAACGGCTCGGTCTCGGCGATGATGTCTCGCAGACGGCCGACCTCGCGCGTCCGCTTGGCCTTTGTCACTGTCTGTGTTGTCGCCAGGTCTTCGAGCTGGTCGACGAACATGAAGAGGTGCCTGATCCCGGCCGCGGCCACCACCGTGAAGGCAAAGTCGAAGTAGGCGAGGCCGTTACGGATGCGGCTCGCCGGGCTGATCTCCGCCAGAAAGTCGGCGAAGTCTCCGTCCTCCGAAGTGCAGAAAGCGTCGAGCACATCGTCGCGCAACGGTGCCAGCACAGCGCCGAGCTTGCGGCGCACTTGGAGGATCGCGTCGCGTAGCCCCGCGGCGTCGTCCTCGTCGAGGCTGAGGTCTTCCCTGATCTTCGCTCGCAGGCTCTCCAAGATGGAGAGGCCGCCCGACCCGTAGCGGGGATCGGCCAGGTATTCGACGCCCGCGAAAAGGATCGGGTAGACGCCAGTGACGGAGGTGGTGTTGAAGGAGGCGTAGGCGGCGACCGCCCTGTGGCTCTCGATGAGCGACTCCCGCATCCCGGCCTCGGCGAGGACCGTGGTGCCGCAGTCGGCGTTAATCGCCTTGGCAGCCTGCCTCAGCATGGTCGTCTTGCCCATGCCAGTGTCCTCGTTGTTCGCCCCCTTCGACCAGAGGAAGCTGAAGCCGCGCCGGTCCATCGCCGCGCCGTAGACCAGCCGCGAGTAGAACTGCTCGCTCTCGGCAGGGAAGACTGCTGCGTTATAGGGCTCCGTGCCGCTGTTGATCGCCTCGGCCGGAAACGGGTTGCTCTCGAGGCCCCAGGCGTCCGCCATGTGTTGGTATCTGTCGCTCACTGTTCTTCTCCTTCGGGTTTGATCAGCATCACGTAGTAGCGCCGGGAACCGAGCCGGAAGGCGGGTTCGGACGACGGCCAGTTTGAAGTACCCAGTTGTAATTCGAGACGGTACGCGGCTTCCCTCTCGCCGGACGCGACCTCGGCTATCACGCGGTCGACGAGCGCAGCGCTGACACCAAGCCGGAAGGCCGTCAGGGCGCGAACCCGGAATATATCGATGTAGGGGTACTTGACATGGCCACCGCGCTCTTCAGACATCGCGTCGGCCAGATGACGGTACGAGGCGGCCAGCCCTTCAGCGACCGCGCCGCCGTAGGCGGAGAGCCCGCGGCGGGCCACCGCGTAACTCCCGTCATCGTCCGCCTTGACGTCCGCGGTCGCCCAGACGCAGCGCCCGGGCCGGTCCTGAACGTAACGGCTCTCGTCGAAGATGAAGAGCTGCCGCCCCCAACTCGTCAGCACGTTGAAGGTGATGGCGTCAAAGCGCAGCCCGCGGCTCTCCAGCGCGGCGACCACTAGGGCGTCGTTCATGGTGTCGAGCACGTCCTTCGCGGTCGGCTGTGCGCCCGGCGGGAAGCGCTTCTTGAGCGCCTGCCGAACCTGTGCAGTCACGGCCTCGGCCGTTACCTCTGCGCTTGGCATGGCGTCGGACATGCGCCGCGCAGCGTCAGCCCCGAGCCGCACGGCCGGCGACTCTTCACCCTGCCTGAACTCCTTCAGGTCCTCCTCCGTGTACTCGGGAACCAGGAGCGATTGTTCCGAGAGGGCACCGCACAGGGAAGCCAAGTACGGGTGCTGCTGAATTAGCAAGGGCGTCAGCTCGCCGGAGAGCGAGGCGCCAGCGGAGCCAGCGCGGCCAAAGACCTCTTGGCCCAGAGGCGTGAGTGCGTAGGTCGTCTCGCGGTGCGCGTCGATGTGGACACGCTTGGACGGCAGCGGGTGGCGCTCGACGAGCCCGAGCCGCATGAGTTCGGCGATTGAGTCAGCCGTTGGCGACCAGAGGGTGAACTCGTCTGCGACGCGGGAGGAGGTCGGATTGTTGCCAGCCCTCTTCGAGAGTTCATTTGAGACCTGTCGGAGCCGCAGGCGGAGCCTGTCGAAGGTTTCGCCCGCGGCGATGCCGCTCAGCGTCTCCTGGAAGTAGGGGACGTGCATGACTCGCGGTATGGTGTCTCGTATGTTTGTCACGCCAGCTACAGTATTTTAGTTTTTCTCATTTGTCAATAAGGTATCTGGTATACCAGATACCTTATTGACAGCGAATGATCAAAGGATGAATAGGCTCCGCAATAGCGGACTCTGATCAGGCTGCGGCGCGGAAGGTGAACAACGCATTCGTCGGCATACAGTATTACGGTTATCTGTCACCGTAAGCCAGATACGGATGGCTCCAACGCGTGGCTGCGATTGTTGCAGCAGGCAATGTGCGGACGATGATGGATGGGTTCCTCAACTCGGTGGCGTATAAACTCCGCTTCGTCAACCGTTGGCGGCGCAGGTAGGGAATAGAGAAAGCTGAGGCTCCGTGAGCCTTAACTCAAGTAGCCTCTTTCTATTGATAATTGTTGTCTACTGTCGGAGTCCGATAATCTTAATTATGCTGTTTGGGGCTTTGCTTAGCAACTCACTTTCCGAGTGAGTCCATGATCTCACCTGTCGAACAGTAGCGACGGCACATCTTAGACGGGCAAGCGGCATTTGAGTTTAACCCTGTGAAGGGGAGCAGCAAGCGAAGCGACTCACCCGCGTCGTGGTGAGCTAAGGCAAAGCATAGCTGCTGAGATAAAGCCCCGTTCATTCGACCTAGGCTTTTACTTTCTCGCTTTCTTCATCGCGCTAGGTATCTTCTCTGGTAGGTCTAACTCATCATCAATCAAAACGTCTGTGCTGACGTTTGCCGCTCGCGCGTATTTTAGGAGTATCAGCAAAGGCGGTTCGCGCTTCCCCGATTCAAACTCTGAAAGTCTGTTGTACTCAATCAAATTCTCTGCACCTAAACGCTTGAGCATTTCGCTCTGAGAGATGCCGAGCGCATCACGAATCGCCCGCAATTTTTCGGGTAATCGTTTTTGCTTTAAGCGCGGGTATGTACCCATCAGGATTTAACTCCTGATAGGCCATACGGCATTTTAGACTTGCTGTTATTGGCAATTGCCAATAACATAAGGTTGCGTAACATGATCGCCGTGAGTAGGAACTTTCCATGCTCAACGGCGATGCTCATTTACTCTTCTGAGGTTGAGGTGAGCTACGCATAACCGTCGCTAATTTTCAAAGGCGCTTAGTAGCGCAAGAAGATAACAGAGCGAGAGTCGGTTCTACCACTTGGACTGTACGTTGATTGTGGATGACAACGATATCAGTAAGGCGATCTGACACTGCTCTTTGAACCGGCTCTCGGTGCACCGGGTAGAAGACAGATGACGATGTCAGAGCGCGGACACTCATCATAGATCGATTGCCACTCTGCAGTATCCCGAAAGTGTTTGAGGGTAATTTCCCCGCCGGGAGTCTCAAAACTGACCCGCCGGCGACATCTGTTACGTATTCCGAACTCGTTGCGTTTTACTCACAAGTCGTCAACTGATTGGTCAAAGTAAAGCGTTGCTTCCTGCCACGAGTGGGAAATATAGGACTAACACGATCTGCGATTGCCAGTGCAGGTAATAACCGTGCAGGTAATAAAAGGAACTCTCGTATGCGATCATACGCAAACCATTTCACCGTTCAACCGGCGCTGCTCTTTCTACTCTTTCTGCTATCTACTTCGAGTGCGACCGCCCAATCCGCCGACCCTGATCTCAGCGGGTTGAAAGGTGTGGATCTCGGGTTAGTACTCGAGCACGACACGGAGTCTCGTCTGGGGCTGACGAATCAAGAGGCGTATAAGGTAATAGCGGAGGAGCTCCGTAAGGCAGGCGTCAGGTATTTGCCCTGGCCAACCCGGAACACGAACATCGGCGCCCGATTTCAGAAGATGCCGCAAGACTATGCGATGCTCTACTTCGAGGTGGTCTCAGTGGTAGGCCCCAGAATGGATGAAAACTATGTGATAGACCTCAGGTTCGACCTCCTCGACCGGGTGCGGCTCTCGCGTGACAACTCCAAAGAAACCGTTGCTTCGATCCTCAAAGGGCACCAGGTCGTACTGTTGACCGGCCGTGGGGGCGGCGCGGAGGTGCTGGACAGATTGAGATTTATGACCAAGCAATTTGCCGCCAACTTCAGGGCGTCGAATCCCGAGACGAACAAGCGCTGATCCGGGCATCAGCGATGAATGCCCAAGGTCTACTAATTGACTATCAGGTGTAACTAAACCAATGCCGGAACATCCCCTCGTAGAGTTCATTTATTCCACGTTCGGCGAACCACTAGGCGACCTCCTGCTTGTTGGTTATGGGAGCCAACAGGAGGGGCAGCAAGCGTCTTTTAAGTTCCGGGCTCCAAAGGGAGGGGTCACACAGACATGGATCGTGGATGTCACCGCCTACGCGCTACCCTGTGGGAGGGAGCCTCTGGTGCTGGCCGCGCTCCTGAAGTTTTTAGTTCTCAGGGTTGACCTCGACTTCCCGGATAAGGTTACCCACAGCTTTGAGTTCGACATGGAAAAACTGCTTGCAGAAGTAGGACGCGACGGCACGCGCTTTTCGGTGGAGGAGGCAGAAGAGATTATCGAGAAGTATACGAAAATCAGCTACACCCTCCGTGAGTGGAAGACTAAAATGCCCAAAGCTTACAGCAGAGCACGGGCTAAGTACACGTTCCTATCCAGCTACACGACGTTTAGTTACGGGGACGCGGGCGATACGCAAGTAAGGCGTCTCATAGATCGCGTAACCCTGTATGAGAACTTCGTCGAGGGTCTTAAAAGGGGAGAGATAACCTTCGCGGGAATGAGCCTCGGTGAGAGACAACCTGAGAGGCCGTTTGCCAATTTCCCGTTTGTGTTATCTCTTTAGCTGCATGGGAGCGTCGCCCCGCCGCCGCTCATGACAGTTGAGCCTCATGCTGGAAACTCCAGTATCAGTCGATAGTATGAATTACACTCCCTTGGAGGCGAACCTGAACGCTTTCTTATTCAAGTGATATCGCTCGGATAGACTCTCGCGACTTGAGCCTGAAGTTTTAGACCCTTACCCAACAATTATCGTATAATGCCGGAGGAAGGGAGGTTATTACTTTGACCAAACTTTTGGGCACGCCCGAAGCCAGGCAGTTAGCCGAACGAAAGGCAATTTTGTCTTTCGTCGTTGTATCAGCACAACGACATTCGGGAGTTCTAAGCATTCTGTGTAAGTGAGTTTGAGTTAAGTCCGCCCAACGGCACTCTGCTGTCGAACAGGATGGCGAACTGATTGAGCGCTGCGCTCCAGTTCTGAATCGGCATTGTCCATCGCTGGCTGATGTTGCGC
>DASPJG010000539.1:0-2728 GCA_035628755.1 Pyrinomonadaceae bacterium | reverse complement strand
CTGCAAGACAGCGAATCCGAGGCGTCGCCAAAACCTGTCCGTCTCTTCATCGAGCGTCGCGCCGCCGGAGAGGAAAGCCCAGAATTTCCAACCGAACCGGCGATGCACCCGGCGAAACTTCCACCACCGGCGCAAGAAGCTGGCTCCCTGCGTCGCGGCCAGCAGCGCGTCCAGCTCGCCTTCCCGACTTCGCGCGGCATAGTCCCGCCTCACCCACTCGCGCAGACCTTTAAGCAGGCGCGGCACGAGAACGATGACCGAGATTCGCTCCTCACGCGCGTGGCGAACTATCTCCGCCGGATTGAGAGACTCTTGAAAGTGCACTTCGCCGCCCAGCAGTTGCGGCACGAAGACGCCCATAAACTGCCCGAAGACGTGGCTCAACGGGACGAGATTCAGAAAGCGGATCGGGTGAACGAACCGTTCCCACTTGATGTATTTTTTGATCTCCGCTTCGAGCGGTTGGAGGTTCGCCAGCAGATTGCGGTGCGTCAGCAGGACGCCCTTCGGGGTTTGTGTTGTGCCGGACGTAAATATGATTTCGACTAGCGAGTCCGGGTCAATGTCTTCTACGCGGTATGGCTCAGCCGAACGGTGCGCCACGCTCGCTTCCAGTTCGTCGAGCAAGAGAAGCGGAGTCTCTAGACGTTCGAGAGCGGGAAGCCCCCGCCCCGCCAGCACCATCCGCGCGTCTGTCTGCTCCAGCACCGACGAGACGAACTCAGGGGTGCTCTCTTTATCGAGAGGTACGACGACCGCGCCCCGCAAGAGGCAGCCCCAGAACGCCGCCACCCACTCCGCGCTGTTAGCGCCGCACAACAACAGACGGTCGCCCCGCGCCACGCCCCGCGCCTCCAACTCGCGCGCGGTGCGGCGGGCTACCAGCACTACTCGCTCATATGACCAACGCGTGCGGCGCAACCCGCGCGGGTGCGCGATCATGGTCGCGCGCCCTCGACGCAGGTAGTCGTCAAGGTAACTGGTAACGGTTTGACGGCACGGGTCGGATGGTCTCGACATCGCTTTACTACTACTTTTAGACCAACTTGACGCAGCTATCATACCTCAATTTAAGGTACATCTCTTGACGGGAGCGATGCCCGCCCGCACTCGAACAGACCGGCGGCGACAGCACCGCCCCGACCGTTGTGAAATAGTCCGAATACAGTGGAGAAAGGCAGGAAGAAATGAGCGACTACAAAGGCGGCAGCGCAGGTTACCGCACGCATGGCAAGCGGCGCAGGTGAAGATTATCTGCTCATCGCTCTGTTTGCAGCAGAACCTGATCGAGATGATAAGCTAGGGTCGCAGGCGTCCCGCCCATGCCTGTGAGCGGAAGCGCGAATAGGGACACGCCGTCCGGCACGTAGCAGGGCGGAACGCCTGCGACCCCGATCATCGACACCTGCACTCGTTCGCAAATACCCCGGAGCGCGGTGGCGGATGATGTACTAATTTGCCGTTGCGCGCCTTAAGCTGGCGCGGCTCGTTCGCTTTATCCCGCGCTTGCGAGGGCTAAACCTTGATTCTCGATTTGAATCCTTTGCCACCTGCCCGGCGTGATGCGGTGAGCGCCCCAAATGAGGTCAGCCGGGGAAGCGAATTCCGTGGAGAAGACGCGCAGGGCGACCAGACCGCCGTAGCCGCCGAACTGTTTCGGGTTTATCCACCATCCCGCGCTCGCATCCCACAATCTGATCTCGTTCTCGCGCACCACGACGGCGCATCCTTCGTGATAGATCAAATCTTCCTTGATCCAATGAACAGAGGCCTCTTTGCCGTCCCATTTTTTGCGCCACTGCCGCGTCGCCTCTTCGGTGTACTGCTGGACGAACTGCGCGGGATAACTTTTCACGCCGCGCGTGGCGAACACTTCATTCGCCAGCGCGGCCAGCGCGCCACAGTCGAGCGTCTTCTGTCTCACCGCTTCACACCAACTGATCGGCCACACGCTCGGCCCCCACGTGTACTTCAAGCGAAGCCAGCGCGGCCCCGTGAGCGGATTTTCACCATTCAACTGTGAGTAGTCGGTTGAGAAAATCCATTCGCGCGCGACGCGGCAGCAGGGCTTGCCGTGATGAAAAATCGTCGACGCAGGGAAGTGTTCCCACTTCGCCATCGCGCCACCTACGTCCGCAAAATCCGTCTCGTTCATTTCCCGCAATTTGTTATCCTCGGCCAAAGACATAAGACATGCTCCTATCGTAAGCTCCTGCGTCACAGAAAACTAAAAGGTCGCCCGCGCTCGCGCCCTCGGGCAATTGGACGTTCCACGCAACGATGTCGTGTTCCATACACAGCCTGCCGAGCAGCGGCGTCTTTCCGCGCCCGAGCGCACGCCACTCACCCGTTTGTGAATCCCTGTGTAGAATCCGGTGCGGCTGGAAAAAGTGCATCGGCAGTTCGGCAATCGAGCCGTCAACGACGGCCTCTTTGATCTCGCCTTCCGCCGACTCTTCCAGTTCCAGCAGACGCATCGCCAACGCCGTCGAAGGTTGCGCCATCGCCTTGCCGGGCTCGGAGATAATCTGCCCGACGTGCGGCAGGAATTGACGCGCGCGCGTGATGGCGGCGGCAAACTGATCGCCGGAGTCGGTCTGCCAGTCATCCGGGAACCAGCCGCCGCCCACGTCCAGACATTCGATGCGCCGTCCCGAAAGCGTCTCGATGGAGCGGCACCACCTGAGCATCGACTCGTAGAGATGCCACCACTGGCGCACCCCGATGT
>DASPJG010000538.1:0-5669 GCA_035628755.1 Pyrinomonadaceae bacterium | reverse complement strand
GGCGCAGATCGGCGTGCGTGCGCAAGCCGCTTTCGCTCACGAGGAGTGCGCCCGGCGGAGCGTGACCGATCAGTTCGACGGAAGTTTCGAGCGACACTTCAAAATTATGCAGGTTGCGATTGTTGACGCCGATGATCGTCGCGCCGCAACCAACAGCCCGCCGCAACTCTTCGCCCGTGTGAACTTCAACCAGCGCGTCCATGCCCAGTTCGTCTTCGGTGATGCGCCTGAGATGCGCGAGCATCGCGTCTTCGAGCGCGGCGACGATGAGCAGCAGCGCGTCGGCGCGCGCCGCGGCGGCCTCGTAAAGTTGCCACTCCGCAACGATGAAATCTTTGCGCAGCAGCGGGAGCGACGTGGCGGCGCGCACCTCGCGCAAATCTTCGAGCGAACCACCGAAATGATCCTCTTCGGTGAGGACGGAGATCGCAGCCGCGCCCCCGGCCTCGTAACGAGGCGCGATTTCGGCGGGCGACGCATCGCGGCAGATGTCGCCGAGCGAGGGCGAGGCGCGTTTGATCTCGGCGATGACATTGAAACTTCTCTCGCTGTTGAGCGCGTCGCGCAGAGCGTGTGGCCGCCCCTCGCTGCGCGCCCGCAAGGCTTCCTCGCGCACGTCTGCGAGCGTCCGCAGGCTCTCGGCGCGCGCCAGTCGCGCGCGCTTCCGCTCGATGATCCGGGTGAGAAAATCCGGCGTGCCCGTCATGCGCTGGTCGCTTCCGCGAGTTGCCGTAGTTTGTCGAGCGCAAGGCCGCTGTCAATGCTCTGCGCGGCGAGCGCGGCAGCCTCCGGCAAACTCGCCGCCGCGCCGCCCACGTAGAGCGCGCCCGCCGCGTTGGCGATCACGAGCGAGCGAGCCGCGTCTTGTCGCTCGCCCGCAAGCACGCTGCGGATGATGCGCGCGTTCGTCTCCGCGTCGCCGCCGCGCAACTCTTCGAGGTTCGCGCGGGCGATGCCGAAATCACCGGGCGCGATCTCAAAAGTTTGCACGTCGCCGTCCTTCGCTTCGGCCACGAAGGTCTTGTCGCTGATGGTGATCTCGTCCAGACCGTCGCGCCCGTGGATGACCCACGCGCGCTCTGTGCCGAGCGCGGCGAGCGTGCGCGCCAGCGGTTCGACGAGCGATGCGTGCCAGACGCCGATGATCTGTCGCGGCGCGCCCGCCGGGTTCGTCAGCGGGCCGAGCAGGTTGAAAGTCGTATGGACGCCGAGTTGGCGGCGCACGCCCGCAACGCGCGCCGTCGCGCTGTGGTACAGGGGCGCGAACATGAAGCACATGCCGAGTTCGTCGAGGCATCTTTGCGAGACGGCGGGCGTGGCCGTGACGCCGACGCCGAGCGCGCCCAACACGTCTGCGCTGCCCGAACGGCTCGTCGCGGCGCGGCTGCCGTGCTTCGCTACGGGCAGCCCCGCGCCCGCGATCACGAAGGCGGCGGCAGTCGAGACGTTGAAGGTCTTCGCCGCGCTCGATCCGGTTCCGGCGGTGTCTATGAAACGTTCGTGCGCGGTCGTGATACGCACGGCGCGCGCGCGCATCGCCCCGGCCATCCCGGTCAACTCTTCGACCGTCTCGCCCTTCAACGCCAGCGCGACGAGCGCGCCCGCGATCTGCGCCTCGGTCGCGCTCTCGTCAAGCAGCGCGTCGAGCAGCGAGGCGGCTTCCGCGCGGCTCAGGTTCTCGCCGCGCATCAGGCGCAGCAGCAGCGCGCGCAAGCCCGCGCCCGCCGCGTCTTCGTCCCTGTGCGCGGGCGTCGGCAAAAGCCATGCTGGACGGTCGTTGCTCATAGGATTTTGTCGGTGGTCAGTTGTGGGTTGTTTCAAGCCTCGTAAACTCGGCTTGCGAAGATTGCTTCAACGCATCAACTCTGAAACAGGGGACAACTGACCACGGGCTACCGGCAATTAGCCATGCAAAAAATTCGCGAGCAGACGCTTCCCTTCCGTCGTCAAAATTGATTCGGGGTGAAACTGCACGCCTTCGACGTTCAACTCGCGGTGGCGCAAGCCCATGATCAGACCGTCGGCGGTCGTCGCGGAGACTTCGAGACACGCGGGCAGCGTGGCGCGCTCGACGACGAGCGAATGGTAGCGTCCGGCCTTGAACTTCTGCGGCAGCCCCGCAAAAACCGTGCGCCCATCGTGCTCGATCTCCGCCGGTTTACCGTGGACGGGCAGCGGCGCGCGCACGACCCGCCCGCCGAAAACCTCGCCGATGGCCTGATGCCCCAGACAGACGCCGAAGACGGGCACGCGCCCCGCGAAATGTTCGATGGCTGCGCGCGTGATGCCCGCGTCCTTCGGCTCGCCGGGGCCGGGCGAGATCAAAATCTTACGCGGACGAAACTCCCGCTCGATCTCTTCCAGCGTCACCTCGTCGTTGCGGCGCACCGCCATCTCCGCGCCCAACTCGCCGAGATACTGCACGAGGTTGTAGGTGAACGAGTCGTAGTTGTCTATGACGAAGATCATAAGGAGTGTTCTTTGTCAGTTGTTCTTCATCCATTATCAGTTGTTCAACTCGAACTTCTGCAACTTGCGTCATAACTGCAAGCAACTGACTACTGACAACCGGCCATCATTTCTCCACCAGCAACTCTGCCACTTCCGTGTGATAGCTGTCGAGCGCGAACTGCCGCGCAGTGCGTCCCTGCTTGTCTTTCAGGTTCGTCTTCGCCCCGCTTTTCAGCAACAGGTTCACGAGTTCCGCGTTGCCCTTCGCGGCGGCGATCATCAGCGGCGTGCCGCCGACCTTGTTGGTTGTGTTCGGGTCGACGCCTCTCGCCAGCAACGCCTCGACGAGCGGCGTGCGCTCGTAGAAGACCGACCACGAGAGAGGCGTGCCGCCCGAATCGTCCGTCGCGTTTATGTCCGCGCCGCGTTCGAGCAAGGTTTGCGCGATCTCCGTGTCCGTGTGGCGCAGCGCATAGGCGAAGGGCGTGAAACTGTCTATGCCGCGCATGTTCACGTCGGCGCGACGGTCGAGCAGCAGGCGCACGAGTTCCTTATCCCCTGCCTGCGCGGCGCGGATCAAGGGCGTCTTTCCGTCGCGGTCAAGCACGTTCGGGTCGGCGTTGCGTTCGAGCAGGAGTTTGGCGATGCCCTTCTGCGATCTGGTCATCGCCGCCGTGAGCGGCCTGCCCCCGCGCTCGTCTCGCACGTCGGGGCTCATGCCCGCGGCGAGAAAAAGTTTCACCGCCCATGCGTCGCCCTCGCCCGCGAGACGGACGAACTCGGCCTCCTTGAAATCAATGCCGCGCAGAGCCAACTCACGGCGCGCCGTCTCAGGGTTGACGTTCTCGCGCGGCTGTCGCGCGCAACCGGCGTACACGACGAGGAGCGTGAGCGCGAACGCATAACGCGCCATTCGTTGCAGAGGAATTTTAACGCCCATCAACTGATCGCCCTTCGCTCTCAACTTTCCCGCTCCTTACCGCCACGCTCGACGCGCGCTCACAAACCGCGCTCGGCCATCTCAATCGCGCGCAGCATCGCACGCGCCTTGTTGACCGACTCCTCATACTCGCGCGCGGGCACTGAATCGGCCACGACGCCCGCCCCGGCCTGCACTTCCGCGCAGCCCCGGCGGATGCGTGCGGTGCGAATGGCGATGCAGGAATCGAGGTTACCCGCGTAGTCCAGATAGAGCACCGCGCCCGCGTAGAGGCCGCGACGGTCGGGTTCGAGCGCGCCTATGATCTGCATCGCACGCACCTTCGGCGCGCCCGTCACCGTGCCCGCCGGGAAACAGGCGGCCAGCGCATCGAAGCAGTCCGCGCCGTCTCTTAGACGCGCAAACAAACTCGTCACGAGATGCTGCACGTGCGAATAGCGTTCGACCGACATCAATTCCCTGACTTCAACCGAGCCGAACGCGGCGACGCGGCCAAGGTCGTTGCGGCCTAGATCGACGAGCATCATGTGCTCCGCCACTTCCTTCTCGTCCGCGCGCAACTCCGCGCCGAGCCGCGCATCTTCCGTCTCGTTCGCGCCGCGCGGGCGCGTGCCCGCAATCGGGCGATATTCGAGTTCCGCGCCGCGACAACGCACGAGCATCTCCGGCGATGCGCCGACGATTGATTCGTCGCCCAGCCGCAGGAAGTACATGTATGGCGACGGGTTCGTCGCACGCAGGGCGCGATAAATTTCGAGCGGCGAGGCCGCGACCTCAGAGGTGAAACGCTGCGACAGCACGGCCTGATAACAGTCGCCCGCCGCGATGTGCTCTTTGATCGTCTCCACCGCGCGCTCGAAATCGGCGCGCGCCCAGTTTGAAGCGAACTGCGGCGGGGCGTGCTTCGTCGTTCGTCGCGCCGCGTCATGCACGGGCGCGCTCTCCAGCAACTTGCGCTCGACAGATTCAGTTTGGCGCACTGCGTCTGCATAAAGTTCGCGCAGGCGCGCGCGGCTCTCTCCGGCCTCTTCCGTAAACACTACCGAGATGATTTCGATCTGCTGCCGCACGCGATCAAAGGCAAGCACGGTGCGAAAAAACATCAGCACGGCTTCGTCGCTCTCGCCCTCCGCGCTTACGTCTGCCATGGACGGCTCGAACCAGCGCACCGCGTCATAAGCGAGATAGCCGACCGCGCCGCCCGCGAACGGGGCGAGTTGATCGCGCCGCGCCAGCTTGTGTCGCCGGAAATAGCCGCGCAAAAAATCTGTGGCGCGCACGCCGCGCAACTCTTCCGTCTCACCGTTGCGGCGCGCGACGAAAGTGTCCGCCCCGCGACCGCGCACGATCATCTCCGGCTCGACGCCGAGAAACGAGTAGCGCGCGACGCGCTCGCCTCCCTCCACCGATTCAAGGAGAAAGGCATGGCGCGCATCATGCGCCAGACGCAAAAACGCGCCGACCGGCGTCTGCAAATCCGCGAGCACGCGGCGCACCACCGGCACGACGTTGCCCTGCAATGCCTCGCGCTCGAAATCCTCAAATGTCGCGGGCTGAAGCTCAAGCATAAGGTTTGTGAGTCGTAAAGCTTGAACAGAAGAGAGCAGTTTTTATCTATTCAAGCGCGACGGCTCACGATTGACGATTTACTACTCGCCTCCGAGGAGGCTGCTCGCGGCGAGCCACTGGCCGCCGTCAACGACGATGATCGCGCCGTTGATAAAACTGGCGGCGTCGGAGCAGAGGAAGACCGCGGTCTGCTCGATGTCCCTGATCCGCCCGAAGCGTCCGACCGGGATGCGCCTTTGCAGTTTCTCTTTGAGCGCGGGCGGAAGCAGCCGTTTCATGCCTTCAGTGTCTTCGATGGGGCCGGGCGCGATGGCGTTCGTGCGGATGCCATGACGCCCCCACTCGACCGCGAGATTTTGCGTCAGCGCATCAACGCCCGCCTTCGCCGCCGAGACGTGAAGTTGAAACGGCGTTCCCACGTAATGAAGGGTCGCGCTGATGTTCAAAATCGAGCCGCCGCGTCGTTTCAATTCCCCGAACGCGGCGCGGCAGACGTTGAAAGTGCCTTTCAGATCAATGTCCACGACCGTGCCGAAGCCGTTCGGCGACAGTTCCTCCGCCGCGCAGAGAAAGTTTCCCGCCGCGCCGTTGACCACGATGTCCAACCCGCCGAAGCGTTCGACCGTGGCGGCGACCGCGCGCTCGACCTCTTCCGCCTGTCGCACGTCGCACGCGACGACCGACGCTTCGCCGCCCCCCGCGCGAATCA
>DASPJG010000537.1:0-3964 GCA_035628755.1 Pyrinomonadaceae bacterium | reverse complement strand
CGCCGCCAACGTCTTAGCCCTGACCCTGCTGACCGTTGACGCCAACGACTACTTCAACGCGCGTCTGGCCTTCCTCAGAGAGTATCTCGTCTCCTTCAACCTCGAAGCCGACCGCGAAGCTGACCTGCCAATCGAGAACGCGCGCCATTTCACCCTGACGGTGCTCTGGACTTTCTACGCGCTCTGCGCGCTCGTCGTCGGCACGAAGCGAAATTTGACCGCGCTGCGCCACGCCGCGCTCGCGTGGCTCGCCGTGACGGGCGTGAAGGTCATCGCCTTCGACGCGGGCTTCTACAACGCCGCATGGCATCTGCCGCTCTTCAATCAAACCTTCGCCGCCTTCGCCGCCTTCATCGCCGCGCTCTGGTATGCCGGGCGGCTCTACACACGCGCCGACAAACTCGACGCGGAAGAGCGGCGCGTCGTGCTCGTCGCCCTCACCATCACAGCGAACCTCTACGCCATCACCGCGCTCAGTCTCGAAGCCACAGGCTACTTCGAGAAACTGATCCGCGCGGGCGCGCTGGCCGACCAGAACACGCGCGACCTGCGGCTCGCGCAGGGGCTTTCGCTCTCGCTCGTCTGGACGCTCTACGGCGGCGCGATGCTGCTCTACGGCCATCGCCGCTCGAACCGCCTGCTGCGTCTCATGGCCTTGCTGCTTTTGACGGCGACGGCCTTCAAAGTCTTCTTCCTCGATCTGGCCGTGCTCGAAAGGTTTTATCGCATCGTCTCGTTCCTCGTGCTCGGCGCGATCCTGCTCGCCGTCTCGTTCCTCTATCAACAGAAGCAACGCGCCGCGAAGGCCGAGGGCGACTGAGGGCGCGGGAGACAGGAGCGCGACCAAAGGAGAGAAACTTTCTATGTCAATTTCGGATTATCATTTCATCTCACGCTGGCGCGTCGAAGGGACGTGCGAGGAAGTTTCGGACGTATTCAAGGACGTGGGAGACTTGCGGCGTTGGTGGCCTGCGACATATCTGGACGTGCAGGTGTTGGAAGAAGGCGACGCGCAAGGCGTCGGGAAACTCGTCAGCCTGCACACCAAAGGTTACCTGCCTTACAGCCTGCGCTGGCAGTTTCGCGTCACGGAATCGCGCCACCCTTACGGCTCGACGCTCGAAGCCATCGGCGACTTGCAGGGGCGCGGCATCTGGACGTTCAAGCAGGACGGCCTGCTCGTCGACATCACCTACGACTGGAAGGTGCGCGCGCGCAAGCCAATCGTGCGCGCCCTCTCGCTCCTGCTCCGCCCGCTGCTCGCTTCCAACCATCAATACGCCATGCGTCGCGGCGAAGAGAGCCTCAAACTCGAACTCGCCCGCCGCCGCGCCCGCACGCCCGAAGAAGCCGCGCGCATCCCCCCGCCTCCGGCGAAATGAAAAAGCCGTCAATCGTGAATAGAAAATCGTGAATAGAAAAAGCAAAGCCGGTTTTCTCTATTCACGATTTACGATTCACGATTCACGGCTTTTTCCCATCTTTCCCGTGAGCATCAGGGCGACCATTTTGTAGTCGGCGGCGAAAGACCAGAGCGGGTGCTTGAACGTCGCGGGGCGGTTGTGTTCGATGAGGAAGTGGCCTGCCCATGCCGCCGCGTAGCCGGTGGCGAGTGCGACGGGCAGCCAACGCCAGCGGCCACTCGCCAGGAGCGCGACGGCCAATCCGGTGCTGGTGATTGTGCCCGCCGCGTGCAGGAGGCGCGTGCCGGGGCGGCTGTGCTCTGCGAGGTAGTGCGGCCAGAAGTCCGCGAAAGATTTCATCTCTGCCTGCGTCAACTCTGCCTGCGTCGTCTCTGCCCGTGTTATCTCTGTTTGCGACATCCATGTTTCTCCCTCGGAAGATAACGGCTGGCGTGTCGAGCGCGCCCGCGCTACTCAGCCCCCGCCGAAAACAGACGCTGGTATTGATCGGGACGCACGGGGTCGAGCCGGGCGAGCCGGAGGTTTTCCTCGACGTGGGCGCGGCGGCTCATGCCGACGAGGGCGGTGGTGATGCCGGGCGTCGAACGCGTGAACTGGATCGCGGTGAGCGCGTCGGAGGCGAGCGAGCCGAGCGGTTCGCGTATGTCGTCGGAAAGCCCGCGCGCCACCTTGCCCTGCAAGATTGATGCGCTCGCCACGACCGTCACGCCGAGCGCGCGCGCCGCTTCGAGCAGCGACACCTGCGCGCCCTGAAACGTCTGGTTCGACTGGATGAGGGCTTCGGGCATCGCGAGGTTGAAGGGAAGCTGGATGAAGCGGAAGTGATGCCCGTCGCCCCCGGCCTCGCGCGCGAGTTCCAACATGCGTTCGAGCGAATGATAGCCGCGTTCGGCGGGCGCGAGGCGGAAGCCGTTCCACGTCGCCACGCCGTAGTTTTTGATCTGGCCGTCAGCGACGCTCTGCTCCAGTTGCGCGAAGGCCGCGCGCAGGCGCGTCTCAAACTCGGTGCGCGAGACGACGCCGAGTTGCGTCTCCGGGTTGTGGATGTAGTACACGTCAATGGCCGTGAGGCGCAGGTTGCGGAGCGACTGTTCGATCTGGTGCGCGAGATATTTCGGCGTCATGCAATGGCTGCCCGCCGCGATGTCGGACACGTCGGCGATGCCCGGCTCGATGAACGTCTCCTGAATGTAGCGGCGCACGCCCTCCTGCCCGGCGGGCGGGTCTGTGTCGAAAGGGATGTAGCCGCCCTTTGTGCAGACGACCACTTCGTCGCGCGCGGCGGTGTCGCTCTCGATCAACGCCTGCAAGGCCGCGCCGATTGACCGCTCGCTGCGCTGGAAACGATAGTTGGCCGCCGTATCAACGACGTTCGCGCCGAGTTCGACGGCGCGCGCGACCGTCTCCGTGTAGCGCGCGTCCGTTTCCGCGTCGGGCTTGCCGAGATACGTGCCGATGCCGAGCGAAGAGAGCCAGAGGTTTTGTTCGAGCCGGAAGTGGTTCGCGGCAATTGTCTCCCGCTGCAACCGTTCGCGGTAGCGCGTCGTTCCCTCTGTCGTGGCGTGGCCTGTGATGGGCATGCGTCAAACCTCCGGTTCGGAAGGGATGCAGGACGAAAGAAGGCCGCTCAAGCGAGCGAGTGCTTCTCTTAATTCATCCCTCATCGCTCATCGCTTATTTTACATCCGGCCTTTCATGGAAGAATGTAAGCCTGCGCTAGCGTCTCGTTAGAAATCTGGGTTAGAACTGGTCGTGTGGACAGACTATAAGCGTTGAGGGCGCGGCGCGGCAAGAATATTTCAGGGAAGCGCGGGCGGTGTGATAGGGTTTGAACGCCTCTGGCGACATGAGCGACACACGAGAAAAAGCAGACCCCAACGCGACGGAGACGCTCGACAGCGACGCCGCCGCACGCGTCTCCACGCTCGACATCACAAACGAAGCGTTCGGCGAACTCGCCGCGCGCGCCGTCGAATTGGTGTCGGATTATTTCCGGGGCGTCTCAAGCGCGCCGGTCTTGAAGCAGACGGGTGCGGTCGAACTTGCCGCGCGGTTCGACGCGCCGCTGCCCGACGCGCCCCACCCGCTCGATGAGGTGTTCGCGGATTGCCGCCGCATCTTCGAGGGCAGCCGCCACAGCGGCCACCCGCGCTTCTTCGGCTACGTCGCTTCGCCCTCGACGCCCGTCGGCGCGTTCGCAGACCTCATCGCCTCCGCGCTCAATCAAAACGTTCCCGCGTGGCGTTCGTCACCGGCGGCGACGCATGTGGAACACACGGTCATCGGCTGGCTCGCCGCGCTCACCGGCTACGCGGAAGGCGCGGGCGGCCTGTTGACGAGCGGCGGCTCGATGGCGAACCTGAACGCGCTCTACGTAGCGCATCGCACAAAGGCGCGCGTCGCGGAATCCAAAGGCGTCGAGGCGGGAGCGGTGCGCGGCTTCGACGTATCGCAAAAAGGCTTGTGGCACGCCGCGCGACCGGCGACCGTCTACGTCTCGGATCAGGCGCACATGTCAATTGCGAAGGCGGCGGACATTC
>DASPJG010000536.1:0-5056 GCA_035628755.1 Pyrinomonadaceae bacterium | reverse complement strand
ACCTGATCTTTGAGATCAAGTCCCTGTGCTGAAATTCTCTGTCTCGGTTGTCGCATTACTGCTCCTGTCCTGCTGCTTCTGCGGATGCCTGTTGGGCTGCCGCCTCATTCTTATTCAACCCGGCCTCGCGCGCGGCGTCGGCCAGAGCCTTCACGCGCCCGTGGTAGCGATAGCCGCCGCGGTCAAAAACGACGCTCTCGATACCGTTCGACAAAGCGCGCTCGGCAATCGCCCGCCCGACGCGCACGGCGGCGTCAATGTTTCCGCCCGTCGCGCCGCGCAGGTCTTTCTCGGTCGTCGAGGCGGCGGCGATGGTGCGCCCCTGCTCGTCATCGATGATCTGCGCGTAGATGTGGTTCAGGCTGCGGTAGATTGTCAGGCGCGGGCGCGCCGCGCTGCCAGACACCTTGCGGCGAATGCGCTTGTGCACCGCCCTGCGAACTTCTGCTCTATCTTTCTGTGCCATCTCAAACCTCTTACATCGTGAATCGTAAATCGCAAACCGTGAAGGGCGGGTTTTATCCGTTCACGCTCTGCGATCTACCATTGACGGCTTTATTTTCCTGTCTTGCCCGGGCGCAGTTTCAGCACCACGTCGGCGTAGCGCACGCCCTTGCCCTTGTAGGGGTCGGGTTTGCGCAGGCTGTGCATCTCGGCGGCCACCTGCCCGAGTTTCTGCTTGTCAATGCCGGAGAGCGTCAGCGTCAACTGGTACTGCTGAATCGAAGACTTCGCCGGAACGCGCTCGCCACGGACTTCGATGCCTTCGGGCAACGGAAACTCGATGGGATGCGAATAGCCGAGCGAGAAGACGATCTTCTTCGGCTGCACATCGGCCTTGTAGCCGACGCCGACCACGTCCATCTGCTTCGTGAAGCCTTCTGTCACGCCGACGATGGCGTTGTTCGCCAGCGCACGCGCCAGCCCGTGCTGCGCCGCGAGTTCGTCCGAGGCGCGCACCGCCTGCAACTGGTCGCCTTGCAAGTCGAAGGTGATGCCTTCCGGGATCGGCGTGGTCAGAGTTCCCTTCGGCCCTTTGACCGTCAACTCGCGCTCGCCGACCGTGACGGTCACGCCCGCAGGCACGGTGATAACTTTCTTTCCAATACGAGACATAACAACCTCAGTAAATTTGTGCTAAGACTTCGCCGCCGACGTTCTCGCGGCGCGCGCGCTTGCCGCTCATCAGGCCGCGCGAAGTCGAAACGATGTTGACGCCATAGCCGCCGAGCACCTTCGGAATCTCGCCCGAACCCATGTAGACGCGCCTGCCGGGGCGCGACACGCGCGAGAGGTGCGAGATGGATGAAGTGCCGCGTGCGTCGTAGCGCAGGAAGATGCGGATCGTGCGCTTGATGCCCTCGCCTTTAATGACGAAGTTGTTGATGTAGCCCTCTTCTTTGAGAATACGGGCGATCTCCAGTTTCAATTTCGACGCCGGGATGTCCACGCGCGAGTGCTTCGCTGAAATGGCGTTGCGCATCCGCGCCAGCATATCGGCAATAGGGTCAGTCATTACTCTACAACTCCAGTTTACGCCGTCAGGTTTCAGCACGCGCTCTCTAGCGAGCGACGGGCTGACTGCTGACGGTCAATTTCTAATAATTACCAACTCGATTTAACGACGCCGGGAATCTGACCTTGCAACGCGAGTTCGCGGAAGCAGATGCGGCACAATTGGAACTTGCGCAAATAGCCGCGCGGCCTGCCGCAACGCTTGCAACGCGTGTAAGCGCGCGAGGAAAATTTCGGTGTCCGGTTCGCCTTCGCGATTAGAGATTTCTTTGCCATGAGTCCTCGTGAATCATGAATCGTGAATCGTGAAAGATCGTTTGCCTCTACTCACGATTGACGATTCATGGTCTTACTGTCTGAACGGCATACCGAGCGCTTTGAGAAGGGCGCGCGCCTGCTCGTCGTTTTTCGCGGTAGTGACGATCGAGATGTTCATCCCGCGCGTCTTGTCCACTTTGTTGAAATCAATTTCGGGGAAGATCAGTTGGTCGCGGATGCCGAGCGTGTAGTTGCCGCGCCCGTCGAACGCCTTGGGCGAGACGCCGCGGAAGTCGCGCACGCGCGGCAGGGCGACCGAGACGAAGCGGTCGAGAAACTCGTACATGCGGTCGCCGCGCAAAGTGACCATCGAGCCGATAGCCATGCCTTCGCGCAGTTTGAACGACGCGATAGACTTTTTGGCCTTCGTCGTGACCGGCTTCTGCCCCGCGATGGACGAGAGTTCGTCCGCCGCCGTGTCAATGATCTTGGAGTTGCCGATGGCCTCTCCGAGTCCCATGTTGATGACGATCTTTTCGAGCCGCGGCGTCGCCATCGGGTTCGTGATGTTGAACTCCTTGGCGAGCGCGGGCGCGATCTCTTTCTGGTAACGCTCTTTCAGTCTTGCAGCCATTGTCTCTCTCACCTCTCGCGTCTGGGTCTCGCCCGCGTGACCGGCGTTTCCAGACTCAACTATCCCTGCTTACTTCCGAAAACTACTTCTCGATGACGCGCCCGCTCTTCGTGGCGATGCGCTGCCTCGTGCCCTCGCTGCTCTCCCCCGCGCGCACGCGCGTCGGCTTGCCCGATTCGGGGTCGATCAATTGGACGTTCGAGATGTCGATCCAGGATTCCTTGTCAATAATGCCGCCGCCACGGTTGTTGGCCGGGTTGGCCTTTTGATGCTTCTTGACGATCCCCGCGCCCTCGACTTTAACTTTGCCGTTCGCCGGGGAGACTTCGAGCACGCGGCCACGAACGGGCGCGCGCTCGCCGCCCTTAAACGTCGCCCAACCGCGACCCGCGATCACCTGCACGATGTCGCCCTTCTTGATTTTGGTGCGCTTCCTTGTTCCTGCCATGGTCTTAAATCACCTCCGGCGCGAGCGAAACGATCTTCATAAAATTGAGGTCGCGCAGTTCGCGTGCGACGGGGCCGAAGACGCGCGTGCCGATTGGCGTGTTGTCGTCTTTGATAAGCACCGCCGCGTTCTGATCGAAGCGGATGTAGGTGCCGTCCTTGCGGCGCACCTCTTTGCGCGTGCGCACGATGACGGCGTTGTGCACCGTGCCCTTCTTGACCGCACCGTCGGGCGCGGCCTCTTTGACGGTCACTTTGATCTTGTCGCCGAGGACGGCGTGCCGCCCCGTCGAACCGCCGATGCTCATAATCATTTCGACCCGCCGCGCGCCGGAATTATCGGCCACGTCCAGCGATGTCTGCATTTGAATAGCCATAACAAATCCCTCGTAAATCGTGAATCGTGAATCGTAAACAGTGAAAGACAGTTTTTATCTATTCACGATTTACGATTGACCATTTACTACTTTTCAGCTTTCTGCACGATCTCTACGACGCGCCAACGTTTTCTGGCCGACAGCGGACGCGTCTCGACGATGCGCACCTTGTCGCCGATGGTCGCGCCCGTCTCGTCGTGCGCCATGAACTTCGACGTGCGGCGCACGTAGCGGCGATACTTCGGGTGCTTGATCAAACGGTCAACGCGCACCACGATGGTTTTCTCCATCTTGTCCGAGGCGACGATGCCGACCTTCTCCGCACGCCGACCGCGCTTGCCCGCTTCGGTGCCCGAGGCGTTCCCGGCCTGCGAATCAACGTTTGGCGCAACCTCGTGCGCGAGCGTCTCGCCCGCTTCCGTGGTTTCCGCCGCGCGCACGTCGTCCGTCGCGCTCGCACGCTCTTCTTTCGGCGCATCTCCGCCGGTCGTCTGTTCCTGATTTTCTTCTGCCATCTTAAAACCTCGTGAATCGTCAATCGTCAATCGTGAATAGAAAGAATCGTTTTATCTATTTACGATTCACGATTCACTGTTTACCTACTGGCGGCCTCTTCGCTCTGACGCTCGCTGAGGAGCGTCTGCAAACGCGCCAGCGTCCGTTTCTCCTGCCGCAGACGCTTCACCGCGTCGGTCTCGCCGAGCGCGAGTTTGAAGTTCAGGCGGAACAGGGACTCTTTGATGCGCGCGGCCTCTTCCCGCAAATCCTCGTCCGACATGCCGCGCAATTTTTCCAATTCTTCGCGTTTCTTCATAACTAAACTGCGCCCCCTTCCTGTTCGGCGCGGGTGACGAATCTCGTCTTGATCGGGAGCTTCTGCGCCGCCAGGCGCATCGCCTCGCGCGCCGTCGCCTCGTCCACACCCTCGATTTCATACAGGATGCGACCCGGCTTGACCACGGCCACCCAGTATTCCGGCGCGCCCTTGCCCTTGCCCATGCGCGTCTCCGCGGGCTTCTTCGTGACGGGCTTGTCGGGGAACATGCGAATCCAGATTTTGCCGCCGCGCTTGATGTGGCGCGTCATCGCAATACGAGCCGCCTCGATCTGCCTGTCGGTAATCCACGCCGGCTCCAGACATTTCAAACCGTACTCACCGAAGCTGATCTCCGCGCCGCGCATGGCCGTCCCCGTCATGCGCCCGCGCATCTGCTTGCGGTGCTTAACTTTTTTCGGCATCAACATGATGAATGCACCTCTGACGATCTCTTACACGAGACCACAAAATAAACTTTTAACTATGAACGGTCGCCGCGCGGGCGGCCACGGTCGCCACGGTCGCCGCGATTATCGCCGCCCTCGCGCTCGCGCCGCGTGCGCGGGCGACGCTCTCGCTCGCCACGCTCGCCGCGCGGTTCGTTAATCGGGTCGGTCGCAGTGCCGCGCGCCATCGCCGCTTTCGGGTCGAGAATCTCGCCGCGATAAATCCAGACTTTGACGCCGATGGTGCCAAACGTCGTGTGCGCCGTGGCAACCCCGTAGTCGATGTCCGCGCGCAGGGTGTGGAGCGGCAGGCGACCCTGCAAGTACCACTCGCTGCGGGCGATTTCCGCGCCGTTCAGGCGACCGCCGACCTTGACCTTGATGCCCTGCCCGCCGAACCGCAGCGTCTCTTCCACGGTCTTGCGCATGGCGCGGCGGAAGGCGATGCGCTTCTCAAGCTGCACGGCGATCTTCTCGGCCTGCAACTGCGCGTTCAGTTCCGGCTTGTGAATCTCCTGAATCGAGACGAGCACTTCCCGCCCCGTGCGCGAGGCGATGTCGG
>DASPJG010000535.1:0-2353 GCA_035628755.1 Pyrinomonadaceae bacterium | reverse complement strand
TGCGCCCACGCTGGCGTCTGCGCGGAGAGTAAGAAGACGCACAGGCCCGCGGCCCACGCTCGCAGAATCAGGCGGTCAAGATGTCGGATCAGGTTTTCAACTTGGGGGGGCATAGTCGTCGCTCCTGAGGTGAGAAGGTCGTTACGCGGAGTGTTCTTTACGAGGGCCGGCGTGATGAGTCGCCCAGCACGTCTCGGACGAACGCCTCCAAGTCAAGCGCGCCGTACCCCCTGAGTTGCAACGCGCGGTTCGTGCCGAGCGGCCGCAACCGTGATTTTTCCACCAGAACCGCGCCCGACATGCCGCCCGCGATGTGGTAGTTCCACCCTGTCCACTGTAGGAAAAGTATGTAAGTCCGACCCGCGATCAGGTGCTCGCCGCCCTTCACCTTTAGAGACGCGCGATGCCCGTTGACCTGGACCGCCCCACCGAAGCGCGTGAAAGACAGGGGCGTGGCGAGCGGCGCGTGAGTTTGCCTGCCGAGCGCGTGCGATACTGCGGCCACCTCCGCGGTCCCGTCTTTGATGACTCGCTGGACATCGACCTTATAACTGGTCGTAATGTAGTCATCGCTGCTGAAGTAGGATTCCTCTTCGAGGATGCGGCCGAAGACAATCGCGTCCGCGTGTTTGGCGAGCAGGCTCAAATCTTCATACTCCCGAACATGGTGCCCTTCCCGCATCTCGAATTCGACGTCCTGCTCCTGCGCCCTCTCGCGTAATGTTTTCTTCCTCGCGTCGTTGATGTTTTGCGCGGGCTGGCCTTTCACGAACACGACCGCCCAAGTCGTGACGCCGAAGGTGACGACGGCAAGCGTTAGGATCGTCAGCGAACGTAAGAGACGTGGTTTCATGATTCGACCTCCTAAGAGTCAACGTGTTTCCGTCCCGGTTTATCTGATGGTGCAAAGCGACGCGGCAACCACCGGCTCGCTCTGCGGCCCAGCGAACACGGCCTCCCGTCTCGACATGACCGAACGCCAAATCGGCAGAGGCGACGGCGGGAGCAGGCACGACCGCACTAGGCCTTCCGCGCGGCGCGCGCGGTCAGGGGGGAATGCCTTCACGATCACTTGTCCGAGTGGTGTGCGGCAGAGTCAGTGAGAACTTACACACGCGCGTTGCGGCCGCGTACCCATCACTGGGAGAGTTCGCCTTATACGTCCCTCGTATTATCTATGTCAACAAGAATTTCACGACTAGCTATTTTGAGCCGGCCCGCGATCAGACGCCGGGGAGTCTCAGGCGGAACTCGTCGTTGGCGAGGTTGATGTCGGCGGCGGCGGCGCGAACGACTTTAACGATCTCTTCGCCGCGCTGGACGAGTTGCGCCAGCGTGCGCTTGTCCGCCTTGCCGTCGGCCTTGCACGCGTTCCACTCGGCGACGACGGCCGAGAGCGTTTCGCCCGCGCTGGTGCGCGCGGCCGCCTCGGCGATCCGGTCATGCGCGCGCCAAGCGAATTGCAGCGATGCGTTGCTCTCGCGGCGGGCCTTCGAGTCGCGCTAGCTTTCCACGAGACGCAGGGCGCGCGCGAGGCGCGGGCGCTACGCCTGCACGTCGGCCGCGCCGTTTCCCATCCACACGCCGAGGCCGAACTCGGCCGTGAGTTCGTCAGTCCACTCTTCGAGCCGTTCGCGGGCCGTGCCTTGCGTGGTGTCGGAGAGCAGAGCGATCAGCAGCGAGACGTTGGCGCGGGTGCTGAGTTTGATCGGGGGCTTGCGCCCGCCGCTTTTTGCGGTTTTACTCTTCATGGTGTCCCTTCGAGGCTGGTTGATACCAACGAAGGCGCGCGGGTGTGGCTTCCTAGTTCAAGCCCCGCGCGCCTTCGCGCTTGTCAGTGGTCGCGCCGCATCGATGCGATCCCGACGTGGACCGCGAGCGCGGCGGCGAGGTGCTTGCAGGCGAACCGCTCGCCGCACTTGCAGTCGCGATGCCCGAAGCGACGGCCGCCGCGGACGAAGAAATTGACGTTGTAGGTGTGGTTCTGTTGCGAGAATTATTTGGGAGCGTAGCAAGGCCGTGATCGGCCCCTGCCTACGCGGCGACGCCGAAGAGGCTCTAGACGAACCTCGCCTGCCCTACCGAGTCCCTTCCGTTCAGCCGCTTAACTTGCCCTTTCCTCATCATGTACAGAGACTCAACACCTTCCAACGTCCGCTCGGCCGTGTGAAACGAGCGCAAGCATTGCATCGCTCGCCACCTCCTGCGGATCGCCCGGCGGTCCTGCTCAATTATATTATTCACCGGGGCTAGAGTCGTTAAGCACTAAACAGTGGGTGCTAAACTACTCTAGTGGAAAGACGAAACCGCTACTACGCGCGTTCCCGAATTTCCGAGCGTAAATTCCGCCAGC
>DASPJG010000534.1:0-6783 GCA_035628755.1 Pyrinomonadaceae bacterium | reverse complement strand
GCACGCCGCGCGCGGGCAAGTCAAAAACAAACGGCAGCGGAGAGGCGACGGCGCGCAAGCCGCGCGTGAGCCAGATCGTGTCGCTGACGGGCTTCAGCTTCGTCGGCGGCCCGGCGATGAACGACAGCGAGGCGGCGGTCGAGTTTTTGCGCGAGTTGAACGTGCCTTTCCGCTCGGCGGTGAGTTTGGACGTGCAGACGATTGAGGCGTGGCGCGATTCGTGGACGGGTCTCAACCCGGTGCAGGCGGGGATGCAGATCGCGATCCCGGAAATTGACGGCGCGACCGAGCCGTTTGTCTACGGCGGCATGTCGCAGGCGAGCGCGTCGCCGCTCCCGCTCGAAGACCGTTGCCGCCGCATCGCACGCCGTCTCGCAAAATGGAACCGCCTGCAAACCGCCCCGCGCTCCGAAATCAAACTCGCGCTCACGGTGTTTTGCTTCCCGCCGAACAAGGGCAACATCGGCACAGCCGCCGACCTAGACGTTTTTCCGAGCCTCTGGGAGATGCTCAAGCGTTTGCAGGCGGAAGGCTACAACGTCGAAGTGCCGGGGAGCGCGGACGAGTTGCGCGAACGCCTGATCGGCGGCAACTCCGACTCATACGGCGCGACGACGAACATCGCTTACCGGATGACGGTTGAAGAATACCGTCGCCTCTGCCCGTTCGCGGCGGAGATCGAAACGGAGTGGGGAACTGCGCCGGGCGCGATCAACTCCTTCGGCGGGACGCTGCTCATACAAGGTTTACAACTCGGCAACGTCTTCGTCGGCGTGCAGCCGACTTTCGGCTACGAAGGCGACCCGATGAAGATGTTGATGGCGCGAAGCGGCGCGCCGCATCATGGCTTCGCGGCGTTCTACGCGTTCATCGAAAAAGTGTTCCGCGCCGATTCAGTGGTACACGTCGGCACGCACGGGGCGTTGGAGTTCATGCCGGGCAAGCAGGTGGGGCTGTCGGAGAGTTGCTGGCCGGATCGCCTCATCGGCGAGTTGCCGAACATCTACATCTACAGCGTCAACAACCCTTCGGAAGGCTCTATCGCGCGCCGACGTTCCTACGCCGTGTTGATCTCTTATTTGACGCCGCCCGTCGAAGACGCGGGCGTCTACCGCGAACTCGCCGCGCTCAAAGAACTGCTGCTCGCCTACCGGCAGACAAGCGACGAGAGTGAGCGTGAACAACTGTTCCAGATCATTGACGAGCGCGCCGCGTCGCTTCATCTCGCCACGCGTGGCGTTTGAAATGCGGCGCGCCGGAAGCTAATCGGCAGAGTCAATCGCGCGTTGAAGTTCGCGTTTGAAGTCGGACGGAGTGAGGCGGTGTTTGAAAGTTACGACCCCGTTGATGAGCACGACGGGAATGTCCCATCCGTAGCGGCGTGTGAGGTCTGGGGAGAGGTCAATGTTGATTTCCCGGAGCGTGTATTGTCCTTCGCAGCGGGCGGCGTGCATGGCCTGTTTGGCTTCGTCGCAGAGGTGACAACCCGGTCGCGTGTAGAGCGTGACAAGCGGCTTTCGAGGGTCGTGTGTGGCTTTAGTCTCATCCATTTCGACACGTATTTAAGTTTGCGCGGCGCGAATCTGAAGTCAAAAATACATCTTGCCACAATGCCGTGAAAAGAGTATAAAATGCGAACACGCCAGAGCTGTTTAATATAAATTCATTGCTCGGTAGCTCTTCTAAGTAACGCATAGCATCTCGAATACCTGACGCGGAGAGGTTCCTCCTCTTTTGTGGAGAGTCCTACCAACTCTCTCCGGTGAGGCCTACAAGGGGTTTGTCTATCTCCTGAACGTGTGAGCGCACTCGGCTCATATTTCCTAACACGGAGGTTGCGTTTGGACAGCGAAAACAACCCTGATCATCCAGTCGAGAGTACGGAAGGCGCGTCGCCTGCCGACCCCGCACAAGCTGCGACTTCCGCGCCCGACTCAGCCGACTCCGGCGAGTCTGCCGAAGAGAAGCGTGCGCGCCTGATGGCTGAGATTAAAGCCAAAGCCGCCGCCAGAATGGCCGCGAAAGGCGGCACGCCCGCGAAGACCGAAACTCCGGCCAACACCAGCGAAACGCCTGCCGCGCCGCCGCCGCCCACGACGCCCGTTTCCGCCGCCAGCGACGCGCCCGCCGACGAGACGCCCGAACAGAAACGCGCGCGTATCATGGCCGAGGCCAAAGCGAAGGCCGCCGCCAAGATGGCCGCCGCGAAGGGCGGTGCGACCGCTGCGGGCAGCGAATCCCCGGCTGCGGTCGAAACGGCTTCCCCCGCTTCAGCGAATGTTCAGGCCGCGCCGCCGAGGGAAGTTCCGGCAGGCACGCCGCCCGCCGCACGCGTCGCACCGGGCGCGGCCAAAGCCTCCACGACCCCGACGGCGGGAGTCGCCAAAGGCATTCCGCAGGCCGTCGCCGCCAAACAACACCCGACGGTGGTAGACACCATTCCCGACCCGCCCATCAACAAGATGCGGCGGCGTATCGTCTGGGCGAGCATCATCGGATTCGTGGCGACGAGTTTGTTAATGTTCTTTCGCTTCTTTCTGCCGCGCACGATCTTCGAGCCGTCCAGCATCTTCCGCGTCGGCTTCCCCGGCGATTATGGCTTGGGCGTAGATACGAAGTACCAGCAGTTGTACCGTATCTGGGTGGTCAAAACTTCCGACCGCCTGTTTGTGATCAACGCGGTCTGCACGCATCTCGGCTGCACGCCCGACTGGAAGGCGAGCGAAAACAAGTTCAAATGCCCCTGTCACGGCAGCGGCTACGACAGCGAAGGCATCAACTTTGAAGGCCCCGCCCCGCGCCCGATGGATCGCGCACACATCGAACTCGACGCGGAAGGCCAGATCGTCGTCAACAAAGGCATCCTCTACGACTGGCCGAAGGGCGGCGAGAACAAGTTTGATAGAGAGAACGCATACATACCTCTATAAACTTTCATCGAGCAGGTTTCTCTTCAAGCGGGTTTCTCATAAGGTCACGTCAAGCGGTCTCATTACAGTTCGAATCAAGCGGTCTCCAGGCGAGTTCGACAGTCGTGGTTTATTTGTCGGCCAGATTCGTGTCTGTGCCCGAAGACAGGAGTGATGGGGATGGATTCTGACGAGAAGGAAGGCCAGCCGAAGGCGGGGAACGGTGCGCCGCAGAAGCCCGGTAATCCGAACGACCCGGACGACATCAAGTCGCTGCTGAGAGCCGCGTCCGGCGTGCCTGCCGGAAGCAAGAAGGCCGTGGCGGGTGAGGCGGCGACGACGACCGAGAGCGGTCGCTCGCCGGGTGTCGGCCTGATCGGGAGAACCAAAGAGCAGGGGCTCGCGCTCAAAGACCGCGCCGTCAAAGAGGCCGAGACTTACAAAGACCCGCAGCAGACGCAACTCTGGAAGTCTATCTTCCGCGTCTCGCACGACCGCAGCGACCCGCGCAACCGCAGCCTCGCGATTCTCTCAAACGTCTTCCTGCATCTCCACCCCGCGAAGATCAACCGCGACGCCGTGCGCTACGGTTTCACGTGGGGCATGGGCGGCATCACGTTCTATCTCTTCATCGTCCTCACCTTCACGGGCGTCCTTCTGATGTTCTACTACCACCCGACGAAGGTGCAGGCGTTCCGCGACATTCTCTATCTCGAACACGACGTGCCCTTCGGCAAACTCTTGCGCAACATGCACCGCTGGGCGGCGCACCTGATGGTCATTACCACCTGGCTGCACATGTTCCGCGTCGTGCTCACGGGTTCTTACAAGCGTCCGCGCGAATTCAACTGGTGCGTCGGCGTGGTGCTTCTCGTGTTGACGCTGTTGCTCTCGTTTACGGGCTACCTGTTGCCCGACGATCAACTCGGCTTCTGGGCGGTGACGGTGGGCACGAACATGGCGCGCGCCACGCCGATGTTCGGCAGCGAAGGGCCGTTCGGCCCTCAACTCGGCATGACGCCTTACAACGACGTGCGCTTTGGCCTGCTCGGCGGCTCCATCGTGGACGCGAACGCGCTCCTGCGTTCCTACATCTGGCACTGTATCGGCATCCCGCTCGTCGCCTCGATCTTCATGGCCGTCCACTTCTGGCGCATACGCAAAGACGGCGGCATCTCCGGCCCCGCGCCCGTGATGCTCGAAACGGAAATGAAGGCGACCAAAAAATAGTCTCAAGTCCCAAGCCTCAGGTTGATAAGACGGCTTGGGACTTGGGACTTGAGACCCGGGACTTGAGCTTATGGACTGGCATCAACTCTGGAAAATCACCTCTGCGCCCGACAACGTGCCGATTGTGGCGATGTTGTTTCTCGTGCCGTTCTTCACGTGGTACGGGTTGAAGCAGGCGCGCGAGAACGACAAATTGATCGAGGAGCTTGAGGGCGACGCGGCGAAGGCCAAGACGCACCACCGCAAGACCCTGCCGTGGCGTCCGGGCTGGGCGCGCGAGTTGCACGTCTGGCCGTTCCTCGTGCGCGTGGAGTTTCTCGCCGCCGTGATCGTGACCGTCATTCTCTTCATCTGGTCTATCACGCTCGACGCGCCGCTCGAAGAACCGGCCAACCCGAACCTGACGATGAATCCCTCGAAAGCCCCGTGGTACTTCCTCGGCCTGCAAGAGATGCTCGTCTATTTCGACCCGTGGATCGCGGGCGTCGTGATGCCGTCGCTGATGATGGTGGGCTTGATGGTCTTCCCCTACGTCGACTCAAACCCGCTGGGGAACGGCTACTACACGATCAAGCAGCGCAGGTTTGCCCTCGCCATGTTCGGCATCGGGTGGATCACGTGGATCATCCTGATCGTGATCGGCACGTTTATCCGCGGCCCGGGCTGGGTCTGGTTCTGGCCGGGGCAGACTTGGGATCACAACGCCGTCGTCTTCGATAAGAATCAGGATTTGCATGACGTGTTCGGCATCACGCGCACGAATTTCGGAGACGCGGCGATCTGGATGCAGATCATCTTCGGCGCGATGGTGGTCGGCCTGTTCTACCTGCTTGCCGGGCTGTTCCTGCACTGGTTGATGAAGCGGGGGCCGCTCAAGTTGAAGTACCTGACTTCCTGGAAAGACCTGCGGCGATGGGCGACCACGCCGGACGAGTTAGAGACCAAGCTGCTGGCGCGCACGAGCGTGCTGCAATACCTGACGTTCCAGTTTTTCGCAATCTCGGTACTGATCGCCCTGCCGGTCAAAATCATTTTGCGGCTGGCTTTCACGATCAAGTACGTCTGGGTGACGCCCTGGTTTAATGTCTGAACCCGAACCCCTGGAGGGACACGAAGGTGGCCGAGACTCCTAAGACCGACACGGACGCGCTGGCTAAAAGAGAGCCGGAAAAGAGAGAGCCGGAAACTCCGGCGCGCGATCCGATTATCAGCCGTTCGACGAGTAATATCCTGCTTGTCTGCGCCCTGCTCCTGATGGCCGCGCTCGCGTGGGCTTTGTACGACGAAGCCTACGGCCAGCGACCCTGGAAGAGCATGCAGCAGGAGTTCGTCTCGCGCTACAACCGCTATCTCAAGCGTTTGAAGCGGACGGGCACGCAATCGGAGAAGGAAGTAAAGGAGTCGGAGGAGTACAAGGAACTCGACCGCGCCGCGCGCGAGGCGCGGCAGGCCATCGATCCGCGCAAACGCGAAATAGACGCGCAGGTGAAGTTCATAGACCGCCAACTCGCCGCCATCACCGACCCCTTCCAGAACAAGCGCGGTTACATCACCGTCGTCAACTACCGCGTCGAGACTTCGGACGAGGAGGACAAGGCCGACCTGCGTCAAGAGGTGGAGAAAGAGAAGCAGGAAAGGGTTGAGGTCAAGATGCCGGTTGACCCCAATTCCGACAAGACGGAGGAGCAGAAGCTCAACTACACCGAACTCGAAACGAAATATCTCACGCTCAAGGACGAAAAAGCCAAGCTGCTGACCGAAAGCGCCGAACTGCTAAAGGAGTCGAGCGAACTGGCGTTGAAGCGCGACACCTATCTTAAGGATAACGTCATCGGCGTCAGCGAGGAGACGATTGACAGGTTGATCGAGAGCAACGAAAAGTTCGACTACGCGCTCAGGCAGATCAACATCAACGGCGACGAGATCGTGGATCGTTGCGAGACGTGCCACCTCGGCATCCGCGAGCCGCTCGAACTCAAGCCCATCAACTTCAAGCGTCCGGGCAAGAAGATCGACGCCAACGCGCGCGCCTTCGTCAGCCACCCGAGCAAAGAACTCCTACAGATTCACAATCCCGAACGCTTCGGCTGTTCGAGTTGTCATGGCGGCAATGGCCGCGCCACGACGAGCATCGTCAAAGGTCATGGCCGCCATCGCTTCTGGCTCCACCCGCTCTACGAGCGCGAGAACATGGAAGCGGGCTGCCAGCAGTGCCACTCGCAGGATCGCGTGCTGCAAGGCGCGAACGTGCTGACGAAAGGCAAAGACCTCTTTGAGGAACGCGGCTGCGTCGGCTGTCACCGCTACGAAGGTTTCGACCGGGAGACGGACGGGCTGGCCAACTCGCGCCAGACCATCAAGCAACTGGAAGAACAACTCGCCGCCAACGACCGCGAGGCGCGGCGTCTGGACGCCGAGGCGGGCACGGTGGCAGACGAAACCGAAGCGCAAGCGAAACTCGCCCGCGCCGTCTCGCTGCGCGTGACGAACAGCCAGATCGAGGCGCGCATCGAGCAGTTGAACGTTCAGGCGCGCTACCTGATGCAGGATCAGAAGAAGGTGGGGCCGAACCTCAAAGACGTGCGTTTGAAGTTGCGCAAGGAATGGATTCCGGCATGGCTCAAAGACCCGCAAGCTTTTCGCC
>DASPJG010000533.1:0-10330 GCA_035628755.1 Pyrinomonadaceae bacterium | reverse complement strand
ACGCGAGCACACTGGCGGCATTTATAACGCTGACTGCCGCGCAGGGTGCGCCCATAGGTGGTTTGGTCTTCTGTTGATTGGCAGTGCGGACATTGACTCATGCGCACAGCTTACAATACAACCTTGATTTAGACACTCCCCAGTTTTTTGACACCGGTAGCATAGCAGAATAAGGAAAAGAGGCGAGGGGAGCACTGCTTATTTAAGTCCTCTTTAAAGACTATCTTGCTTCCGCCTTGAACTCGCGCGGCAACGAGGCATAGTATGTCGAAACCTCTTGATTACTGTGACCCGAACCTGAGCCGGTATTCTGCAGAGTTCATAAAGCCGTTGACCACCGTGCGGAAGTCTGAGGGGTGCGTGTTCAGATAGTTCAACCACGCTTGGTAACCTGATGCTTCCGGCGTCCGGCGCAGGTAGCCGTAATACTGCATGGCGACGAAGGCTTGACTGAACTCCGCATTGCCGACTTGATCCGAGTCCGCAATCGCGCGCAGCGCTTGCGCCCGCGTGAGCGTCTGCGTGTTCAGTCTGTTGATAAGCTCGGTGCTGGTGAGCGTCACCTTCTGGGTGTCGTCGGGTTTGACGGGGCTGGGCGTGGTGATCTGCGTGAGGTTGTAACGGGCCATCAGCGTTTCGACGTACTGTGAGTTGGTGAACGCGCCATAAGTCGTGACGAACTCTGCGCGCTGCGTGAAGTCGGCGGCGAAGCTCACTTTCTTCGCAAAGACCTCTGCGGGGGTCTGCCCCATGACGGCGTGCATGTCCGAGATGATCTCGCCGTAAGCAGGCAAACGATTGAATGCCGCGCGGTAGAAGCTGAAGACGTAGAAGCCCTTTAGGCGAAACTCGGGTGAACCGAAGAAGGCGGCCGAGACTGTCAGGCGATCACATGCGGGGTTGTTGTTTACGTTAGAGCAGTTATTCAAGATGCTCGACCACGGCTCGCTCGCTTCGGGTTCGCGGGAGAGGAAGTCGAGATAGTGTTGCCGGACGAAGAACGCCGTTGTATCGATAGGATTTCGTGTGTCGACCGTATCGTTATCTGTGATCATGATCGTGGCGACGGCAGGCGTGCCAAGCGAGCCGCCCAAGCTGGGATCGGTGAGTGCCACCCGAAACGTTTCGGAGTCTTCGACGTGCCCGTCGTTTGTGAGGGGAATGTTGATCGTCTTACTTGTTTCGCCGGGCGTAAATTGGAGAACGCCGACGGTGGTGGCATAGTCGCAACGCGAGTAAGCATTGCTGCTGCGCACATCACAGCGTATCTCGGCAAGGTCATCTATGGTGGCATAGTTGACAGTAGCGCCGTCGGTAACATCCCCGCTTCTGACGACGGTCAGCGTGGCGCTTGGTGTCCCTTCATTAAAGCTATAACTTGCGGCGGCGAAACTGAGGTTGGCGACGCTCGCAGGGCAAGGGGCAGAAGTTATGACGATGACCGTCGATTGGTTGGCGACGGCGATGTCCGGCCGGCCGTCTTCCTTGAAGTCTCCAACTGCAACCGAGTGCGGTCCGGTCCCGGCACCATAATTGCCAACGGCACTGAAGCCGCCCAAGCCATCGCCGCGCAATAGCCTCAGTGTGCAGGATCTAGCGTCAGGTATCAATAAATCAATCTTCCCGTCGCCGTTGAGGTCACGAGCCATAACCATTACAGGCTCTTTGCCAACGTTGTACTCGACCGCGGCCGCGAAACTGCCCCCGCCCGTGCTTAATAGAATTGATAACTTGCCGGGGTCGTCGTGCGACAGGGCTAAATCCGCTCTGCCGTCGCCGTTAAAATCACCGACGGCGGCGAAGTTGGGATGCGGCGCGGTGGGCAGGTCGACTTTGCTCTCGACGCCTCCCGCGCCGTTGCCGAACAGGAGCGTGATGTCATTCGTGTCGTGGTTGGTGACGACGAGATCAGGGTTGCCGTCGCCGTTGAGATCGCCTGCGGCAACGCCGTTGAGATCGCTTGGGGCATAACCCGTAGGGTTGCTGCCGACGCTGAGAATGACGGGACTGTTGAAACTCCCCGTCCCCGTGCCGAGCATTATACTTGCGCCGTGCGGGTCATAATTGACCAGTACCAGATCGGGCTTACCATCTTTGTTGAAGTCCGTTGCGAGGATAAAGATCGCCCGGACATCGAGGGCGACGACGTTTGCGCTGCCAAAGCTCCCGTCGCCGATGCCCAACCGGACAGCGACGTTCTCAGAGAATTCGTTGATGACGGCCAGATCGTCGTGGCCGTCATTGTTGAAGTCGGCGATGGCAAGTGAGGATGCGCCTTCACCGCCTGAGTCGATATATGTGGGCGCGCCAAAATCGCCGGCGCCGTTACCGAACCTGATCGCCACCCGACCCACATCGTCCTCGTTAAACAACTCGCTGACCGCCATGTCGGTATGACCATCGTGATTGAAATCTCCGAGGCCGACCGAGCCGGACAACCTATTGAGAGTAAAGATATAGGCTTTGGCCGCAGTGAACCCGCCTGCGCCATCGCCGAATACGATGTTCACGTCGTCGGAAGTGAAACCGGCTGTGGCAATGTCGGGATTAGCGTCGTTATTAAAGTCGCCGACCACGATGTCGAAGGACACGCCGCTTGCCTGAAAGATATTATGGCTCGTAAAGCCGCCCGCGCCGTCGCCGAAGAGAACGGCAGAAGTCCCTGATCCCCTGCCGAAAGTGGCGACATCTTTTTTGCCGTCGCGGTTAAAGTCGGCCACGGCGAGGGGGCCGGACGGGACGACGTAATTAATGGGCGCGCCGAAGTGACCCGTGCCGTCGCCCAGAAAGGTCGAGACTTGACCCTCGAAGCCGTTTATTGCCGTGTCATCCGAGACGATAAAGTCGGCGTGCCCGTCGCCGTTGAAATCATCCACCTTAAGGTCAAAGGGGAAGTTGCCGATCTCTAATCCCACGGGCGCACCGAAGCGACCCGCGCCGTCGCCAAAAAGCAGCGTCACGTTTTTACTCACGGGGTGGGATGAGAGCGAGATTAAATCCAGTTTCCCGTCGCTGTTGAAGTCACCAGCGGCAACGGTGCGTGGGCTATAACCAAGTTCGTAATTCGTGGCAGCGCCGAAGCCGCCCCGTCCATCGCCAATCAGGATGGAGATGAGTCCCTTGGCCGACGGCAATATAATGGTCGCTATGTCGAGCTTGCCGTCTTGATTGAAGTCCGCTGCGATGGCGACGCCCGGATGAAAGGGGGCGGGGTAGCGAGTCGCGGGCGCGAAACTGCCATCGCCGCGCCCCAGCGAGATGTAAATCGCTTCCGAAAAGTCTGACGCGGCGAGGTCGGCCTTGCCGTCCCCATTAAAATCTGCCACGAGGATGAACACGGGAGATGGTCCCACATCAACGACCTTGGGTGGGGCGAATCTACCCCCGCCCGTGCCCAGCAAGATTGCTGCTCCGCCACGCTGAGAGATTGCTATTGTGACGACCAAATCTTGGAGGTCGTCGTTGTTGAAGTCACCTACGGCGAGCGTAGTCGGTCCAGCGCCGACCGGATAGTTGGACGCTGCCTTGAAGCTAAACGTGCTGCACACTTCGGCTGCGCAGGCCGACGACTGCGCGCCTGGTTGTAGTCCGGCTATCAGGGCCAGCAGCGTAATCAGATACACGCTTCGTCGTTTAATATTGATCATGTGAGGTATGTGCCTTGAGCACGCGCCGGGTGTTACAAGAACTGATAAGGAAGCCATAAGCGGCTTGTTCACACGCGCGGCATCATAACACGATGATGGCAGGTACAGCGCAAACAAGGCTTGCCGCGTCCGTGCCTGCCTATCCTGCCGCCTCTGTCTTCATTGAGTCCTCTTGAAGCGCCCTGCCAGCCTTTTATGCGTCCAAACTGTGGCATTGCCCACGGATGAAGGCCTCCGGCTTGGTAAGGATGACCCGTGTCCGATAATCACTCTTATGCGTGAAGGCGGCAGCCGACGCGCGCTCAACCGTGCTGGCTTGCCTTTTCGCAGCAACTTAATGCTCGTCGCCTCTTTCAACCGACTCACGACCCATGACCGATCCACCCTGCGGTTCGGCCGGCCAGCACAGATTATCCTCGGGGTGATCACAGGAGCCTTGCTGAGCGCCGGTTACGCCTTGCACCCGCAATGGTGGGCGCCCTGGCTCGCGCCGGTTCCGTTGCTCTTGGCCGCATCGGGCTCGCGCCGCTCCGCGCGACTCGCGGGCGGCGTTGCCGGAGCAATTGCCGTCACGAGCTTACTCCCTTACTACCTGGATTTGATTGGCTGGCCGATGACGCTGCTGGTCGTCCTGCTCCGCGTCGGCTCCTGGATTTTCGCTACCAGCCTGGCTGATGCTGCCACTCGACGACTGCCGCTTGCCGTAGCGCTGCTCGTGCTCCCCGGAACGGTCGCAGCCATCGAACTGCTGACGCTCGTTGTATCGCCGCACGGAGCAGCGGGCAGCTTAGCGTACAGTCAGATGGAAGCGATTGGTGTCGTGCAGGTGGCGGCTCTTGGAGGCGTGCCTGCGGTCGTTTTTTTGATTCTGCTCCCCGGCTCCTTGGCGGGCCTTTGGCTCACTAGGAACTGGCGTCACTCTGATCGCCTGGCTGCTCTAGCTCTGGTAGGTCTATTAGCCCTCGCCGCGACACTGTTCTCCATCTTTCGTCTTAATGCCAAGCCCTCGGGCAGCACTATCCCTGTCACACTCATCGCCACGAACCACTTTGACGGCATCCCGCAGGGAGGGAAGGGGTCTGGGCCAAGTACCAGCCGGCCGTCATCGCCTCCGCTACCCGCGGGGGACTCGTTGTGCTGCCGGAGAAGCTAGCCCTACTTGATTCCGAAGGTGCGGGGAGGGCCGCGCAGGATGTTGCCATGACAGCCCGGGTGACGGGTGCCGTGGTCATCGCCGGGGCTGAAGTGCGGGAGCGTGACACCTACTACAATCGCGCTCTGCTGGCTGCGCCCGACGGACGCGTAGTTTGGTACGACAAGCAACGGCTTGTGCCCGGCTGGGAGGCCCGTAACACCCCTGGCAATGCGCCGGTCTTTGTTGACATCGCAGGAACGCGGCTCGGCATCGCGATTTGCAAAGACATGCATGTACCAGAGATCGGCCGACAGTACGCAGGAGGTACGACACTCATGGTCGTCCCGGCTTACGACTTCGGTCGCGACGCCTGGATGGGCGCGCGGATGACGGCCTTGCGGGCGGTCGAGAATGGCTATGCAGTTGCTCGTAGCGCCCGTAACGGATTTGTGAGTGCCTACGACCGGACAGGACGGATCCTCGTTGAACGTCCGGTAACTGATGATATGACGGTAGTCACGGCGTCCCTTTCGCCTCATGGGGCAGCGACCTTTTATGGCCGCAACGGTGATGTGTTCGGATGGGGCTGCGTCTGTTTAGCCGTGCTGCTGCGGGTCTGGCTCGGGTGGGGCGGCTTGCTATCATTGTCTTCTTCAAACAAAAGTCTTTCTAGGAATCAAGCCAAATAAAACCCAACGGGACATTACAGTTAAATTTTAGACTCCCCTACCCTGTGGAAATCCTAATGTTTCGATACATGCCGTACTGATGAACGGGACAATACAGTTATAACGTCCCGTTCACATCTGCCATAAAACAATGGGCATCCTATGAAGTTACCCATTCGCGTCTTCTAACGGCAATTATGTAAGAGTAGATAGTCTAACGCTGGAATTGAGCCGCCGCGCGCACAACTGCGGGATGGCCAAGTTGACGATGAGAGGCGCGCTGACTCGCGGTCGGCTCGAATGACTTGTTCGACGGCCCCTTACTTTCGCACAGACTTAACTTTCTTCCCGCGTCGCGAAAACCTGTTTGCACAACGAAAGCAGTCTTCGGGATGGTTCGCTATGACCATTGAAAGCAAAGAAAACCTGCTCTCCTTTGGCGTCGCCGAAGATATTATTACACTGCCAGCAGATGGAAGCCTGGAACTGCAACTCGCCGCACCGATAGAACCGTAACCCGTAGGGCGGGGTGTGGCAACGCGCTTGCGCGCCTGACGGCAACCGTCGCCATAAATCGGCAATCTGTTGTGCCAGTTCATCCATGACCAGGACATGCGGGGCTTCAACTACACCCTGCATGTACGCGTCCACATTGCCGGCGTGAATGCCTTTAAGTTTTACGACATCAACGGCGTCAATTTCAGGGAGTAGGGCGGGATTAAATTTCATACTGCAAAGTTAGCATATTCAAGAACAGCGAAGCCGTCGAACGCCAGGCATCACCCGCGCCCCCGTTCCATATTCATGAGAGGCACGTTACTGGGGCGTCGGGTGCATGCCGTTGTTAGGCGCGTGGTTGCATCAGACATCGTAGCTTTATTTTTCTTCCGCCGGAGATCGCGGCACATTAGAAATTGAAATCAGATCGAGATCGCTTTCGCCCATCTTTCTTTTATGCCAATTGTGCAGCCATCCAAGCAGCAGGTAAAAGATTGCAAGATAAAACACCGTATTTGCAAGCATCATGACAATGCCCCAAACCTCATTACCCAAGCGGGTCTCTGCGAATCTACCTTTCCCAATCACGATGGCGGCGACAATCCAACCCGGTATCATGGTGAAGAACAGAAATTGAATGGCCGCAGCAAGCGCCACCGAAAGCGTGAGGCGTTCGCTGGAGTTTAGTTCCGTCCAGCACCTCTTCCCGCGAGATTGACGGAATTTTACAAACATGGCGAACATCACGACGGTCAATACTGCAAGCAGGACTAAAGAAATCATAAGTTTCAAATCTCAGCTTTCGGCAACATCAGCAAGCGCCTAACGCCCGGCATCACCCGCCCGCTGCTGCCTTTGATGATGAGAGCCGCGCTATTGTGGGTCGGGTGCATGCCGTTGTTAGACAGCCAACTGTCGACACCTGCTTACCCCCTCAGAAAGACCTATACTTGAATCCCGGCTCGTCACCAAAATAGTACTCAAACTCTATACCCTTCCCCCTATATAGCTTGCCCATGTCGTATAAAATTCTAGGGCAGGTCAACCCGGACTCACACTCGTCCAGCGTGATGGAGTTAAAGACGGTGATGCTGGTCAATAGCATTACGTCAAACTCACCATTCAAATCCTCCGGGACGTTAAGGATAGGTTTCGGGGCAAGGGACGCACCACGATGCTCGTCGCTGTTGCCAGATGCTAGCAGGCCACGGCAATTACCGGCAGTTAACTCAAGAACACGCCCAAGATTAAACCTGACTTTATTCCGGCCTCCTGCCGACAAAGGGTCTGTCGCGTCAGCTTTGGGGGAGAGAGTCGGAAACTCTCTTGTTAGATCGCAGAGATAGCAATCGACGATGATTCTTTCCGGAATGAAAATCCCCCCGGGACAAAGCTGAAGGGCAAGATTCATCGTGATTGCTACCTGCGGTTCTCTCTCCAGAGCCGCTAGCATAGCCTCCACCACTACCACATGTATCACGTGAGGCGCATCATTCTTATAGGAGGCTGCGTCACATTGTATATAACCGCGAACGAAAGCACTCTTCCCGAAAGCTTGGAAAATGCGTTGCGCCGCATCCAGAGATCGTTTGTGAACATCGAGCAGGGTGAATTTTATATCGACAGGACTGAACTGGCTTGTCAGTGGGATGGCCAGGGTGGCGAAAGGGCCGCATCCGGCGTAAAGGATCTCTATGGCGACATTTGGAAATCTCTTCTGTGCTTCGAGTATCGCGGCGTGTAAGCCCCTCAGAAATTTAGAGGTTCGACGATAATCAAGTACACACCTCGCGGCATCCTTGGGGGAAATAGCTTTCCCGCTCGGGAGATTGGTTTCACCCATATCATCCGTATGAGTTGAGCCTTCATCTATTCCCGTGACCGATGAGCATAATGAATACAGCCCGGTCACTGCCGCACTTAATCTGGCGTCACCTTGTTCAGATAGCAACTCATCAGCAATTTGCCTCAACAAGCGTGAATACTTATCTGCGGAAGTTGGCTGGTGAATGATGTCCATTAACTCTTGCTCATAAGTACCTTCAAACAATTATAGTTCAAGCGCGGTTGCTGTCTAACGCTGGAATTGAGATGCCGCTACAAGCCTTGATGAGGGCGGCGTCTCGCGCATGACATTGCCGCGATGAGCGGTCATCTCCAATGACTTGTTCGGCTGCCCCTGATAGAAAGCACGCAACTCGCACTAACCATCTCAAAAGGAATCATTCGACGCACGCCTCGCGACTTTCAGAATATGACGAAGCGCGGCGCACACCCTGAAAGATAATCACTCAGCTGAATTTAGAAAGAGCCGCGCGCCGTGAGCCTCGCACAAGTCTCGCGCACCTTGATCATTCAATTCGCAGCAGCCGAACGCTTATTGTGCCGAATGATTCGGCCTAACTCCGCTATAGAGCGTGAAAAGCCGAATGATTCGGCCTAACTCCGTAATAAAGCGTCAAATGCCGAATCATTCGGCCTAACTCTGTCAGGGAGAGGCAAGAGCCGAATATGTCGGCTTGATTGGCTCGAAAGCGTGTATAATACCGCTCCCACATTTGCCTAGCTTAGCAGATTCATCGCCCCTCACGACTATGAATAAACCTAAACTACTGGAACAGGTGCGCTCTGTCGCTCGCCTGCGTCACCTGAGCCTTCGCACTGAAGAAGCTTATTCCGATTGGATCAGACGTTACATCCTTTTCCATCGCAAACGCCATCCTTCGCAGATGGGAGCCGATGAGATCAGACAGTTTCTCTCCCACCTAGCTGTCACTAATCATGTCTCAGCGTCAACTCAGAATCAGGCTTTGTGTGCGCTGCTGTTCTTGTATCGCGACGTACTCCAAATCGAGTTTCCTTATGTGGAAAGGATCGAGCGCGCCAAGCGACCGGCGCGCGTCCCCGTCGTCTTCACCCGGCAGGAGGTGAATCGGTTGCTGGCGCAACTCACCGGAACCTACAGCCTAGTCATATCCTTGCTTTACGGCTCGGGGCTACGACTGATGGAGACGCTGCGGCTGCGCGTCAAAGACATTGATTTCAACTACGGCCAGATCACGGTGCGTGCCGGGAAGGGCGAGAAGGATCGCCGCACGATGTTGCCGCGCCCTCTCGCGGGGCTGCTGCGCGAGCAACTCGCGCGGGTTAAACTCCTCCACGAGCAAGACCTGCGTGAGGGTTTCGGGGCCGTCCACCTGCCTTACGCTTTAGAGCGCAAATACCCAAACGCGGCGAAGGAGTGGGCGTGGCAGTATGTTTTTCCTTCAACGAAACTATCGGTCGACCCACGCTCAGGCATCACGCGCCGTCACCACTCATCCGCTGACAGCGTGCAGAAGGTGGTGAAGCGCGCCATCCATTTGGCCGGTATCACGAAGCACAGGGGCTGCCACACGCTGCGCCACAGCTTCGCCACACACCTTTTGGAAGACGGCTACGACCTGCGCACGATTCAGGAGTTGTTGGGCCACGCGGACATGCGCACGACAATGATCTACACGCACGTGCTGAACAAGGGTGGCAGAGGTGTCAGAAGCCCTCTGGAGAAATAATCGAGAAATTGCTGGAGAATGACGGGGAGCCGTTCGTCTTTATCGAACTTGGCAAGTAGGACTTCCCTCTAGCTAGCCATGCTCAGCTAACTACCTTCTGTGATACATCCTCTGTCACAAAACGTAGTTTCCTGACACCCCGTTTCCTGCATCCAAAACACCCTGAAATGCCAGGTTTTTAACGGCCATTTCCAGAAGGGTTTTTTGACACCCCCATTTATCCAGCGGCAGGTAGAGCTTCGTCTTCTGTCATCTGGTTTGGTGGTTGCGCTTCCGCGTAAATGAGTAGCAAAGCTGCCTCTGATATATATAAGTTACGCGGTGATAAAATTCCGGGCTATCATGAGCAATCATCATTTCCGGTTGGACAAACTCTCACAGTTGTCGAAACACCTTGAAGAACTGCTCTTCGACCTGCACATTCGTCCGCGGGAGGAATTATTACCGGATTTAGCTGATGAAATAGCGGGTACAGCCGGAGAGATTATGCTATTGCTTGCCGGGCACGGAGATGACGAAACAGTACGCGTGACGCTAGAATACGCACGTCGATTACGCGAAGCGGCTCGCAGCTTCCAGCCCAAGACCGCGTAGATCGTCGAGGTCGGACAGACACTGACTGATGATGTCGCCAAGGTAATTTGTGCGGAGAAACGGGCGGCCTGAAGAGTCACCTGTGAGACCCCATCGGGAGTGACTAAATCAGACATGAGACGAAGTCAATGATGTTGCTAGGATAACGCGGGTGCTGTTGCTGATAGTTCTGCCGCTGATTCCAACACCAGACGAACAACTCGACCGCTCGACGTAAAGCATGAATGCACTTGG
>DASPJG010000532.1:0-2324 GCA_035628755.1 Pyrinomonadaceae bacterium | reverse complement strand
TCTGACCGTTCAACATCACGTCGCGCCCCTGCCCGTCGATCTGCACGTCGAAAGTGCGCGGGTCGCTCAGATTCCCTCTGGCCGTGGCGGTGAAATCGGCCATGCCGGAAATTTGCGGCGACGCGCCGCCCGCGAGTCCGGCGAGCACGCCGAGGTTTACGCCGCGCCCTTCGGCCTGCACATCGAACTGTTGTGTTGCGGTGTCAATCGTGCCCTTGGCCGTGACGCGCCCGGCGCGGAAGCGCGCGTCGAGATTTTCGAGCGTGACGGTCGTGCCGCTGAAAGTCGCGCGCGCGGCGATCTCTTCGAAGGGTTCGCCGTTGATGCTGCCGGGGCCTGAGCGCACGTCCGCGCTGCCGCTCAAAGCCGCGGGGATGCCGCGCACGCTGACGCGCCCCGAAGTGGGGCCGACCGTTGCGAGTTGCGAACTGAAACTCGACTGCCTTGAAGTCGGCAGCGCGGCGAGCAGGCTTCCGATGTCAATGCGTTCGAGCGTCGCTTCGAGCGTGCCGTTGTTGGAATTGTCGAGCGGGTACGTGAGTGCAAACTGCGCGTTGCCGCCGTCGCGCTGCGTGAGGCGGCCATCCGGCACGCGCACCTCCGACGAATTTGATTCGACAGAGGCGGTGAGCGTGCCGAGGTCGCGGCCATTGACGAGGAGCGAGGCGAGGGAGACGCGACCGGAGACAGACGGCGCATCGAGCGAGCCGCGAATCGCGCCGTCGAAATCGAGGCGACCGCCGAGGCCGACGCCGTAATCCGAAAGGCTCTCTTCGAGCGCGGGGATCAAGTTGGAAGCGACGAGCACGCGCTGGAGTTCCGCCGCATCGTAAGAGGCGAGGTTGACGTTCAAATTCGAGTTGCCGCGGAAGGAGAAGTCTCCGGTCGCCGTCAACTCGCTCGCGCCCGTGCGCAGGTTGGCGCGGTCTAGACGAAACAGCCCGCGCTCGGCGCGCACGGCGAGTTCGCCCGTGAGGGGCGTGCGCCCGTTCGCATCGTTGCCGGTCTCGCCCGCAAACTGCGCGTCGAGCGTGCCGCTCGCGGCCTCAAAGTTCGTCCCCGGCATCGTGAGATTGACCGCGCCGGTCGCCGCGCCCGCAATCGGCACGGCGCGGCCAGTCAGCACCGCCAGCAGCCCGCTCACGTCAAGCCCCTCGAACGTGGCGTTGACGCGCGAAGTGCCGCCGCGCGCCGTGCTGATGCGCGCGTTGCCGTTCGCGCGACCGTTCAGGGCTTCGGCGGTGAAGTTGTTGAGTTGGATTTCGCTGTTGGTCGCCACCACGCTGCTGCGCGCCGCGCCGAGCGCGATGTCGCCGAGCACGCCGCCGCCCAGACTCAAATCCGCGCTCGCGCGATAACGACCCGAAGGCTCCAGCACGAACGCTGGGCGCGCGAGCCGCACGTTCTCGGCGCGCCCGTTCGAGTCGCCGGTTTTGAACGCCACCGTGCCGACGTTGATGTCGCCCGAAGAACCTTGCACGCGCCCGCTGTCCTGAATGGAGAGCCGCACGCCCGCGACGTTGATCTGGCCGAGCGTTGCGCCCGCCGCCGTCGCGCCGCGCACGACGACGCTGCGCGCGAGAACGTTCGTCACGCCGCCCTCGCCCGTCGCCGTGATGCCGCTCGCCGTGACGCCATTGATGCGCGTGCCGTTAGCAGTCAACGCGCCCGCGTTGACTGTCGCCGCCGAGCCGGTGAATTCTTTCCCGTCATCCGAGGCGTCGAAGCGCACGTCCGAGGCTTGCGCGCCCGCGATGCTCAGGTCGGGGGTTTTGATATTGCCCGCCGAGACGCGCGGCAAGTTGCCGTTGATGCGGCCATCGCGGTATTCGGCGGCTGCGTCGCTCAGGATCAGGTTGGCGATTGAGGTCGCGCCGGAACGTGCGGCGGCGGCGCGCAGTTCGCCGAGGAAACGGAAGTCGCTGCCCGTGCCCATCACGCCGCCGCGAACCTGTATGAGGTTTAAAGTGAAGTCGCCCGCCGTCAGCATCTCGGCCACGGCGCGGCCTTGCGCCTCGTAGTTCTCCACGCCCTGCGCCGTGCCGCGCGCCGTCGCGTTCAAACCCTTCAAGCGGATGTTTCCGGCGGCGAGCGCGTCCGATTGAACCTGACCGTCAACCTGAAACTTGTCGCCCTCGCCCACGATGGTGCCCTCGAACTTGCCCGCGCCGCGCAAAGGCGTCGCCGTCTGTAAAGTGTTCGAGATTTGCGTGAGGTCAACGGTCGAAGCGACTTTCATCTGGTAGCGGAGGTTGCGCCAATCGTCCATCGTGCCTTCGAGGCGGGCTTCGGCGACGGGCGAGCGCAGGCGCAACTCCTGAATC
>DASPJG010000531.1:0-2826 GCA_035628755.1 Pyrinomonadaceae bacterium | reverse complement strand
CGCGACGAGGCCGTGCGCGCCGAGATCGCGCGCGGCGCGGCTCTCTTTGCGTCGCAGCGCGCCGCCACGCCCCCAGATCATACGCTCGACGTGCGGCGTCATCTCATCCCGCGACAGTTCGCCTTCACGCGCCCGGCGGGCGACGCGGGCGCGCTGCCCGCCATCACGAACCCGCTCCCCGGCGGCGGCCTGCTCTACCGCTTCCGGCCTGAACAGGCCATGCGCGGTCGCTTTGAAAAGATGGGCGGCGGCGAAGGGTATGTGTGGGGTTCGGGCGTGGGCTTCTTCGAGTATGTCGTGCCCGGCAGGGAAGACTGGCGCAAGGTCGGAGAGATCATCGTGCGCGCGCACCTGCAACCCGTGTTGCCCGTCGAAGCGCAGGGTCGCTACGAAGGCACGCGCGTCACGCTCTACATCAACGAAACGAATTGCGGCTCGCGTCTCGTCACCGTCGAGAAATCACCGCAGGTGCTCATTCAGGAATGGCGCGTCAACTCACTCGCCGCTCGCGCCGAGGCCGCACGCGGGCGTCCGCTCTCGGTGCGTTTCGTCGTCGAACTCGACGCCGACCTCCCCTTCGGCATCAACCTCTCCAACTTCACGACGACCGACAGCAACCGCGACGCGAAACCCGTCGAAGTGGAAGTCAGATGAAAAACGACACAGGCGGAACGGCGAAGTAAAAGCAGTTGCCTTTACTCCACCTCTCCGCCTGTGTCGTTTTCTATTTCAACAGTCTCGCCGCGTCCTGCGCGTAATAAGTGATGATCAGGTCGGCTCCGGCGCGGCGGATGCTGGTCAGGGTCTCCAGCATCACGCGCTCCTCATCGATCCAACCGCGCGCCGCGGCGGCCTTGATCATCGCATACTCGCCCGACACGTGATAAGCGGCGAGCGGCAGATCGAAACGGTCACGCACCATGCGCAGGATGTCCAGATAAGCCGTCGCCGGTTTGACCATCAGGAAGTCCGCGCCTTCCGCGTAATCGAGTTCGGCCTCGCGCATCGCCTCGCGCGCGTTGGCCGCGTCCATCTGGTACGAGCGGCGGTCGCCGAACGCGGGCGCGCTCGCCGCCGCTTCGCGGAACGGCCCGTAAAAGGCCGACGCGTACTTCACCGCGTAAGACATGATGGCCGTCTGCTCCAGCCCCGCTCCGTCCAAAGCCTCGCGGATCGCGCCGACCTGCCCGTCCATCATCGCCGACGGCGCAACGATGTCCGCGCCAGCCTCCGCCTGACTCACCGCCGTCTGCGCCAAAAGCTCCAACGTCTCGTCGTTCAACAACTCGCCCTCGCGCACCACGCCGCAATGCCCGTGCGAAGTGTACTCGCACAGACACGTGTCCGCGATGACGACCATCTCCGGCACGGCGCGACGCACCGCCCGGATCGCCGCCTGCACCACCCCGTCAGGCGCATACGCGCCCGTCGCCGTCTCGTCCTTCGACTCCGGCAGCCCGAACAAAATGATCCCCGGCACGCCCACGTCAAAAGCCCTCGACGCCTCGCGCACCACCTCGTCCACCGACAAATTAAAAACCCCCGGCATCGAAGCGATCTCGCGCCGCACGCCCTCGCCCCCACAAGCGAACAACGGCAGTACCAAATCCTCACGCGCCAGACGCGCCTCACGCACCAGCACGCGCAGAGCCTCCCGCCGCCTCAGCCTCCTCGGACGATGTATCAACTCAGCCATCCACAACACCTTTCCCCGACGGCCAATCAACCGCCCGGCCACTCTCAGCCGCCAGCGTCCGGCATCAACTTCTCCGCCCGCCCGCTCGATAATTCGTCCCGATAATACGTGCAGCCACCGCCCGCAAGCAAACCGCCCAACCCGCACCCCACCCTACTTGACCTTTCAACCACGCCCCCTATAATGTTTCGTCCAACCGTGGCGGGGTAGCTCAGGTGGTTAGAGCGTGGGATTCATAACCCCAAGGTCGGGAGTTCAAGTCTCCCCCCCGCTACCAATAGATTCAACCTTTTACAGCCGCCAGCTTTGGCGGCTGTTTTGCGTCCGGGGCATATTTGGGGCATGAATTTCTGCTGGCATTCAAAGCTGCCTCCACGGCCTCGCGTTTCGCCCGCTCAGTGCCGTGCGTATAGCGGCGCGTCGTAGACCTGAAGCGTGTCCCATGAGGTCTGCAATCGTCGCTTCCGCGTATCCCGCCTCAGCGATCCGAGTTCCGAACGTGTGGCGCAGATCGTGCCACCGCAGGTGCGGAAGCCCTGCGGCACTGCAGGCTGCGGCGAAGCCCTTCTTCAGGTCGTTGTAGGCCCTGCCAGTCTTCCCGCTCGTGAAGACGAGTTCCGCCCCCTTTGCCTTGGCGCGAAGCTCGAGCAATACCTTCCGCACCTCTTTGCTCATCGGCACCGGGTAGCTCTTGCCCGTCTTCGCGTTTGGCACGTAGACCATGCCCGCCTGGAAATCGACCTGAGACCACCTGAGGTTAAACAGATCGCCACGGCGCATGCCGGTGCCGAGTGCGAGGAGCACCGGGGCCCTGAGGTGCGCGCGCGTGCCCGTGAGCTGGGCGAGCAGGAGCGGCTCCTCCTCATCAGTCAGGTAGCGCGTGCGCTTGTTGTCCATGGTCAGGAGTTGAACCTCCCGACATGGGTTTTTATCGACGAGCTTTTGCTTCATGGCCATGGTGAAGATGCGCGAGAGGAGTTCTAACTCGCGGTTGACTGAAGCGGGGCTGCGCGTGCCTCCCCGCGCCGTGATAGACTTGCGCCGCTCACTCTTGAATTTTTCAATTAGCAGGGGCGAGACCTGTGCGAGGGTTTTGCCCCTGAAGTGTTTTAAGAGCACCCGTGCGCGGA
>DASPJG010000530.1:0-8978 GCA_035628755.1 Pyrinomonadaceae bacterium | reverse complement strand
CGTAGCGCACCTCGACGTTCGTCTTGCCCTGAAACGGCCAGATGCCCGTGAGCATCTCGTAGAGGAGGACGCCCGTCGAAAAAATGTCCGCGCGATGATCCACGTGCGCGCCCGTCGCCTGTTCGGGGGCGGCGTAGGTGGCCGTCCCGTAGGGCACGCCCATCTCGGTCAGGTGCACCTCGGACTTGCCCTTGCTGCCGTTTTGTTCGTCGAGCAGTTTGGCCAGACCGAAGTCGAGCACTTTGGCCGTGCCGGTCTTTGTCACCATCACGTTGCCCGCCTTGATGTCGCGGTGGATGACGCCGCGCGCGTGTGCGGCGGCCAGCGCATCGGCCACCTGCATGGTAATCGAGATCGCGCTGCGGAGTTCGAGCGGTCGTCCCTTGACGAGTTGGCGCACGTTCTTGCCGTCGATGTACTGCATCGTGATGAAGTGCAGCCCGCCCTCTTCGTGCAGGCCGTAGATGATGCAGATGTTCGGGTGGTCGAGCGACGAGGCGAGCTGGGCTTCGCGCTCGAAACGTTTGAGATTCGATTCGCGGGAAGTCAATTCGGGCGAGAGCACTTTGACGACGAGCGTGCGTCCGAGCCGGGTGTCAACGGCCTTGTAAACTGTGCCTTGCCCGCCTGAGCCGAGTTTTTCCGTGATCCGGTAGTTGAGCAGAGTGGAACCTAGCATTGATGATTACTATTTTAACTCCGAACGTGGGGAAAAAGGCAAAGGTAAAAAGAGGAAAGGGTAAAAGGGAAACGGGTGAAGGGAAGAAAACGCCTGATGCCGATCATCTTCTCACTTTGACCTTCGTCCCCTCCCCTTTACCCGTCGGTATCAACCGGCGCACGGCCAGTATTAATCATGCACCGTTCAACCGCGCGGGGGCGTGCCCCAGCCCGAACCGACATACTGGCCGTCTTCAACGATACACGGCACGGTCGGGTCACCGTCGGAATAAGCGAACATCTCCGCGCGGCGCGCCGGATCGTTCTGCGCGTCATACTCCGTGAACGCCACTCCCCGCGAGTTGTAATGATCACGCGCCTGCTGGCAATAAGGACAACCCGGCTTCACATAAATCACGATTCCCATGTTTAGTTCGACCTCCCTTCCCGCATGTAGTTTAGCAGCCATCGCGCGCGAATCGTAAATCGTCACAGGCGGTGAAAAGCCTTGAATCGTGAATCGTCAATCGTGAAGAGAGAAAGCCGCCTGTTTCTCTTCACGATTGACGATTTACGACTCACGATTTATGGCCTTTTGCGGTTATACTCCCGCGCAAAGTTTTACCTAAGGCCGCATGAAGGGTGGTAACAACCCTCTTGATTAACAGCGATCTCTTTGAACCATACGACCGTCTGGTGACGATTGAAATTCTTGGCCGCTCTGTCGAAGTGCCGGAGAACAATCGCCTGCTGCGCTGCTTCCAGTTCCTTTCGATGCGCAGCATCTCATACGGCGACTTCTGCTGGAACGGCGACTGCACCAACTGCCAATTCTGGTATCACGAAGAGGGCGAACACGAGCGCGACGACAAGACCGCGCTGTCCTGCCGCTTCAAGGTGCGCGAGGCGATGGTCATCACACGCCTGAACGAGCACGTCAAACTCGAAGGCATCAACAAAGAAAGAGATGAGGGCGAAAGGATGCGAGATGAAGCGGAAGCCGCGCACGCGGTTGAGTAATCGCCGCCATCCCACACCTGTCCGCCCTCATCCCTTTTTCCCCCGGCTTCCCGTGCGTTAAACTTCCTGCCTGAAAAGTTCTGAATAACTCGCGACCACGCACGCGCCGACGGAAAGGATTCGCCAGTTATGCGCTTCGAGTATTATCACGCGGGGCTGGAAGACGCGCCGAAACTTTCGGTTGACGGCCTCGTTCCCAACAGCGTCCATTTCTCGCACTGGCAGGGCAACGAAACGCCCGTCGCGGTCAAGGCGGATAGTTCGACCGAGATCGTTTTGAACGTCGTCGCCTCGCCCGCTCGCGCCGAGTTGACGCAGGGGCTGGAACTCGTCACCAACAACCACTTCGACACGGACGGCGTGCTGTCCGTCTGGACGATGCTCGCGGGCGAGCGCGCGCTCGACCTGCGCGCCGCGCTCGTCGCCGCCGCAGAGGCGGGCGACTTCTCCGCGAACACGGGCGCGCAAGCGATTCGCGCGAGTCTGGTGATTCAGGGCGGCGACGGCTTCGTGCCGGACGCCGGGGTCGCCTCGCCGCTCGCGCGTCATCTGGCGGCGGGCGCGCCAGTGGACGAGGCGCGCGCCTACGCGCTCGTGCTGCCAGAGGTGGAACGCATTATCACGCGCACGAATTATTACGAGCACCTCTGGCGCGACGAGTGGACGAAGATCGAGGCGTCGCTGGAGAGCTTCGCGAGCGGCGCGTCGCGCGTGGAAGAGGACGCGGAGACGGGGCTGTCGTTCGTGACCCTGAGCCGCGACCTCTACGGCGCGAAAGGCTTCTCGCCGACACGGCACGCCGCGCCCTACACGGCCATCACCGAGCACGCGCGCGGGCGCGTCTATCTCATCGCCATCCCGCTCGTCGAAGGCTGGAGCTATCGCGCGGATTATCCCTACTATTCGTGGGCGGAGACGGTGGTGCGCCCGCGCATCACGCGCCCCGACTTCGCGCCGCTCGTCGCACGACTCAACGAACTTGAGCAGAACCGCGAGGGACGCTGGCAACTCGACACCGAAGGCTTGAGTTCGGCCTTCAACTTCGTTGACGACGGCGGCATGCTGCGCGCCTCAAGCCTCGCGCCCGACGTGGTCGCCGGACACGTGCGCGCGGAGTTGTCAGTAGCCCGTGGTCAGTTGTCAGTTGTTTCGTGATTCATACGGCTGTGGCTAAAGATTCAACTCAATAACAGACCACGGGCTACTGACCACGACTACTGACTACTGATAACCGACCACGGACAACTTTTTATGTACGACGCGATCATCATCGGGGCAGGGGCGGCGGGTTTGTCGGCTGCGCTCTGGTGCGAGCAGTTGGGGCTGGACACGCTCGTGCTGGAAGCGGGAGCGGAGGTGGGCGGCCAACTGCTGAACGTCTACAACCCGATCAATAATTATCTCGGCCTGCGCGCGGCGAACGGGCGCGAGTTGCGCGACATCTTCGCCGCGCAGATTGCGGACGCGGAGTTTGATCTGTGGACTGAGACCGAGATCGAGCGAATTGACTTGAAGGCGAAACGCGTCGCGCTCAGGAGCGGCGAAGAGTTGCAATCAATCGGCCTCATGCTCGCCACGGGCGTCAGGCGCAGGCGTCTGGGCATTCCGGGCGAGGCCGAACTGGCGGGGCGCGGCGTGGTTGATTCCGTGATGCGCGACCGCGAGTTGCTCGCCGGGCGGGACGTGTGCGTCGTCGGCGGCGGCGATGCGGCGGCGGAGAACGCACTGTTGCTGGCCGAAGTTTGCCCGACCGTTACGCTCGTCCATCGCGGCAAAAAACTCTCGGCGCGCGCGGAGTTTGTCGAACGCCTGCGCTCGGAGCATTGCGTCACGATATTCACGGAGTCGGAAGCGCGGCGCATCATCGGCACGGAGCACGTCGAGGCGATAGAGATTTTGCGGCGCGGCGCGATCAAGCCTTTTCAGATGGCCGTCGGCGGCGTGCTCGTGCGGGTCGGCGTCGAGCCGAACGACGAACTTTTTCGCGGGCAACTTCAACAAGACGCGCGCGGCTACGCCGTCGTGACGAGCGAACAGGAGACGAGCGTCGAGAACGTATTCGCCATCGGAGACATCTCCAATCCGCTCAGCCCCACCGTCAGCAGCGCGACGGGCGCGGGCGCGACCGCCGCAAAGGTGTTGGCCGCAAGGCTCGGTCAGAAACGGCTATAGACGCTTGCTCTCCGCCGGTTGTCAGGAGCATGTGCCCGGTCGTTCAATTTCAACTTCGGCGACTTGTGTGATAATCACATGCAACAGACAACCGGCGACAGGCGACAGGCGAGGCTTTAGATGAATTACAAGACGATCACGCCGAGTGAGTTTGCGGAGCGCGTGGCGCGCGGCGAGCGGGTGCGCCTGATTGACGTGCGCGAGCCGGAGGAATTCGAGTTGGCGCGCGTCGAGGGGGCGGAGCTTTTGCCGCTCAGCCGTTTTCAGGAATGGGCTGGCGCGCTCGACGCGGAGGACGAGATCGTGGTGATGTGTCATCACGGCATCCGCAGCGCACAGGTCTGCGCTTATCTCGCGGGGCAGGGTTTTACGAAGATGGTCAATCTGGCGGGCGGCATCGAGCGTTGGTCGTGGGAAGTAGACCGCAGCGTGCCGCGATATTGAAGGGGCGAGCAGCAAGCAGTGAGCAGCAGAAACAGAGTTAACTGCTCACCGCTGACTGCTCACTGCTTGAGGGCAAGATGGATAATCCAGAATCAATCATTACGATGTTGGATAACGCGCCGTGCGTGATCGTGCCGCTGGTGCGGGAAGTCGCGCCGGAGGTGTTGAAGCGCAGGCCGCGCCCGGAGAAGTGGTCGGTGCACGAGCACGCGTGTCATCTGGCCGAGGTGCAGCCGATGTTTCTCGCGCGTCTGGAGTTGATGCTGAACGATCCGCAGCCGCGCATCGCGCCTTACGCACCGGGCGCGGAGGACGAGGCGGGCGCGCTGCTCAAGTTGAATTTGAACGACGCGCTCGAACGATTCACGCGCGAGCGCGCGCAACTCGTAGAGGAGTTGCGGGATTTGTCCGCCGAGGATTGGGAGCGCACCGCCGAACACCCGGAGTATGCGCAATATTCAGTCTTCATCATGTTTCGCCACCTCGCGCTCCACGACATGCTCCACGCTTACCGCATCGAGGAACTGTTGTTGAAACGCGACTGGGACGGCAACGTTGATGCAGGCTGAACGCAGTACGGCGGAAGCATACAGAAGGCAACCTACAGGATTCAGCCTGAGACGACATATCCGGCCTTTCTGCTGAACCCTGTATGCTGACTCCTGCTTCCGATACGTCGTTCCGCGTTCAGCCTTCACCGTTTGATTTGTATAATGGCTGAAATGAAAGACAGCGCAGAGGCGGCCTACACGGCGGAGCACGCCGCCGCCTATCCCGGCGATTATCTGGCGGGGATCGATCTTTACAACGCGGGCGAGTTTCATGCGGCGCACGATGCGTGGGAGGCGCGCTGGGTGGACGAGGCCGGGCCGCGCGAGAAACTTTTCCTGCAAGCCATGATTCAATCGGCGGTGGCCTTTCATCATCTGGAGATCGGGCGCAGAGGCGCGGCGCGGCGGATGTACGTGATGGCGAAAGAGAAGTTCGCGCGCTTGGAGACGCCCTGCTTCATGTCGCTCGACCTCGTGGATTATCAAGCGCAACTCGACCGCGCCCTCGCGTGGCTTGCGAGCGTGCCCGACCCGCGCGAACTGGCAATGCCCGAAATGCAGTTGCCGACGATCAGGCTGCTGCCGGAAGTGATGGAGTACGATTGATGGAAGCCAAGCCGGGCGAACATGGCGGAGCGGCGGTCGGCGGGAACATCTCCGGCGCGCAGCAGGCGGCGCGGGAAGTGTCGGCGCGGGAAGCGGGCGCGGCTGGCTGGCGCGCGCTCGGCGATGCGCGTTTGTTGCTGCTCGGCATGTGGCTCGGGGCGGCGGTGTTCTTTAGTTTTGCGGTTGCGCCGGGTGCGTTCGCGGTGCTTCCGGCGCGCGAGTTGGCGGGCGCAATCGTCACGCGCACCATCGGGATCGTGAACGTCGGCGGCTGTCTCGTCGCGCTGCTGTTGCTGGCGACGGCCTTCGCGCGAAGAGGCGCGGCTACGCGGCGCGCATGGATTCTGGAAGTGATCGCGCTCGCGCTCGTCGCGCTTGCGACGGGCGTCGGCCACTGGGTCGTCAGCGCGCGCATGGCCGCGCTCCGCATCGCAATGGGACGCCCGATTGACGAAGTGGCCGCGAGCGATCCGTTGCGGCTCGCCTTCAATAGCCTGCACGGCTATTCGGTCGCCGCGATGACGACGGCCATGCTCGCCGCCATCGTCGCCTTCATCCTGATCGCGCGGCGCAACCGTAGTTAGTTTCAAGTTTCAGGTTTCAGGTTGAAGAACCGCAGAACCTGAGTCCTGAAACTTGAAACCTGAAAATTGAAACTTGCTCCGAAGGAGATTTTTGGTGGAAACGATTGAGCGGATTGACGAGTGGCGCGAAAGCTACCAGCGTTGGAAGCGGATCAACGAGATGCGCGGCGACGACCTCGGGGAGCATTACCCGTGGGTCGAGAACGAGCGCGCGCCGTTCAAACCGGCGCGGCGCGCGCTGCCCATGCTCAACCTCGCGCTCATCACTTCGGCGGGCGCGTACATTGACGGCTCCGAACCTTTCGACACGAGCATCCCCGGCGGCGACGCCTCTTTCCGCGAAATCCCGACGCTCATCGAGGCAGAGGATTTGCGCTGGGCGGCGCGCGGCTACGACCCGGCGGCAGTTCAACAGGACATGAACTCGCAAGTGCCGCTCGCGCGTCTCTTCGAGTTTGAGGGCAACGGCATCATCGGCCAACTCAACCCGGTCTTCTGGAGTTTCTGCGGGTTCATTCCGAGCGCGGCGCGCTTCGCAGACAACACGCTGCCGCAACTCGTGGAGCGCGTCAATCGTTACTCGGCGCAGGCCGCGCTGCTCATCCCGGCCTCGCGCGTCTGCCACCAATCAATGGGGCTGGCCGCGCGCGCGCTCGAAGCGGCGGGCGTGACGACCATCGTGCTCGCCGTGGACAAAGAGGCGATTGAGCGCGTGCGCCCGCCGCGCGCCGTCTACTACACGGGCAAGTTCGGCATGGTCGCCGGTCAGCCGAACTTCCCGGAGCACCAGCGGCGCATCCTCGACGAAACGCTGCGCCTGCTCGAACCGTGGGATCAGGTTGACGTGCGTAAGCTCACGGTCGAACTGCAAACGACCGTGGAAGAGGAACGCGGCGAAAGGTAAAGTAGGCAGGCGAAGTTAGAAAAACCGAAAGGGAAGATCGAGGGGCATCGCCCGCCGGTCTTCCCTTTAACTGTTTCTAACTTTCGCCCGCGCCCTGTCTACTTGCGTCTTCTCGTGGGCGCGGTGTCGCTCTTGGCGAAGTAGCCCTGACGGTAGTTGAGCCTGACGTTCTGCTTGCGGAGTTCGGGGTTGACGATCTCAAGCTGGAGTTTGCGGTAAGAGCCGTCGCGCTTCTTATTGGTCGGCGAATAGGCGACGAGGAATTGCTCGCGCAGTTCGCGTTGAATCTGCGCGAAGGCGATGCGGAGGTCTTCCTCGCTGCGCGGGAAATAGGCGCGCCCGCCCGTGCGTTCCGTGATTTTGCGGAGCGAGCCTTCGTCCACGCCGCTGTAGCCGAAGCTGTCGCCGATGCCGATGGCGAAGACGAGCGTGTCGGTCTTGAGCGCGGCCTGCACGGCCTCGTCGAGTTTCAACATGCTGCTGGTGTCTTCGCCGTCCGTGAGCAGCACGATGGCGCGGCGCGTCTTGTCGGACGACTCGACCATCACCTCATTGCAGGTCGCGTAGACGGCGTCCCAGATGGCGGTCGAACCGGCGGTGGATTGATTATCGCCGGAGATCGGAGGCGTGCCGCCGACGGTGACCCCGCGACCGATGTAGCCGGAGGGCGGCACAAACTCGACGCGGTCAATCGCGCTGCGCACGCGCACGGCGTTGCCTGTCAAGCCCTGTTCGAGCGTCGAATCGCCGGTGAAAGAGAGCACGGCCACCTCGTCTTTGGAGGGACGCATCACGGCGTCCACGAAGGCGCGCGCGGCGGCCTTCTCTTCCGGCAGCGTGCGCTCCTGCGAGATGCTCGTGTCGATGACGATGGCGAGCGTGAGCGGCAGATCGGTTTGCGGCTGGAAGGTGAAAATCTGTTGCGGCACGCCGTCTTCCAGCACGCGGATGTCTTCCTGCTTGAGGTTCGTGACGAACCGCTTGTTTTTGTCAACCGCCGTGAAGATGACGTTCGTCAAACTGGTGTCAACGCGCTCGATCTCGTCGTCTTCAATCGTCGTGGTGTCGTCCGTGCGCACGGGCGTTGGCCGGGGCGTCGGTTGTTGCTGCTGCTGCGACGACGCGCTCTCCTGCTGTTGCGCCCGCGCTCCCGCCAGCGCGCCGCCGAAGGCCACGCTCACAGCGAGAATAAAACTCAACCCGCGCACAAAACGGATGCGTTCAAACATTACTTTCAACTTGCCCTTCTCTCGTGAAGCGTGAATAGGAAAAAGCAGTTTCCATTCACGGTTTACGATTCACGATTTACTACTTCGTTCTATCCGCCCACGCCACGTAGCCGCGGCGCGTGCGTACTTTGAGGCCGTCGCGCTCGGCGGCGAGCTTAACTTCGATGCGGCGAAAGCTGCCGTCGTAGTTTTTGTTCGTTGGCCGGTAGGTGATGATGTACTGGCCGCGCAGTTCGCGCGCGACGCGCGTAAAGGCGCGTTCGAGTTCGAGGCGGTCGCCGATAAAGAAGGCTTTGCCGCCCGTCGAGTCGGCCAGCCGGTCGAGCCGCTTATCGTCGTCGCTCTTGACCGTGCCCGACTCGACGCCGGGAACTGCGCTCGAAAACCCTGACTTCGTGGAAATGGCGAAGATGATCGTCTCGGTGCGCTGCGCCATTTCGATGGCCTCTTCCAGCCTCGCGCGGCTCGACGTGTCCGTGCCGTCCGTGATGACGACGATCACGCGTCGCCCCGTCACGCCGCGCATCTTCTCGTCGCACATGCGCCACACGGCGTCGTAGAGCGCGGTGGTCGTGCCCGGCTTCTTCACGCTGTCAACCGCCGTGTCGAGCTTGTCGAGCTTGTCGGTGAAATCCTGTAACAGGTTGACCTCTTCGTCGAAGGTGGCGAAGGCCGCTTTGTCCTTGCGCACGCGCACGACGGTGTAGAGAAAATCCTTGGCCGACTCTTTCTCGAAGCGCAGCTTGGCGGCGGCTGACGAGGAGATGTCCATCAAGACGGCCACGTAGATCGGCGTGCCCGCCGCCTC
>DASPJG010000529.1:0-11656 GCA_035628755.1 Pyrinomonadaceae bacterium | reverse complement strand
TCTTGTCGGGTAGTTCCTGCCCCTCCGCGAAATATTCGATGTGCGCGTTTTCGAGTTCGTGATGCCCGTCGGAGTAAGACGTGGCGACCGAGGCGCGCACGAGCATCGTCAGGCGGTTGCCCTCCGACACACGCCGCTCGTAATTCTCGATCCGCCGCTCGACCGTCGTGGAAAGTTCGGCCTTCCCCGGTATCAGGCGAAACGGGCGATTGTTGCGCCCGCGGTAATACGCGACGCCCACATAAATCAGACTGCCGACGAGCGCAAGCGACGCCAGCACGCGCAAAATCAACGGCGCGCGCGCGCGCAATCCGATCAACGTCGGCGCTCTTCTTCGTCTGACTTCCTGCATCTCTACCTCGTAAATCGTGAATAGAAAGAATCCTGATTAAATCTATTTACGATTTACGATTCACGATTCACGGCTTTCTCATGTCCTCGACTATCAACTGCAAACGCTTCTCGCCGCGCCAGATGTTTGTTTCGACGGCGTAAGCAAGTTCGATGCGGTCGCCCGTGCGCGGCGTTGCTGCCGCTTCTTCCGCGCCGCCCCACCAGAGGACTTCGACGGGGCGCGCATCCCGGCCTGCGGCCACTTCAAACTTCAGGTGACGCTCCTTGAGCACGCGCGCCTCTTTGACCACACGCAGGTCGCGCGACAGGAAGACGGGGCGCGGCCACTGCGCGCCGAAGGGTTCGAGGCGTTCGAGTTCGTCGGCGAGCGCGGGCGTGAGCGCGCTCGCGGGCAACTCCGCGTCAATATGAACCACGGGCGCGCACTCCGTCGCATCAGCTAAAAATTGGCGCGCGTGCTCGTGTAGTCGTCGTCGCAGTTCGGGGATGTTCTCGCGGCGGATGGTCAGCCCGGCGGCCTGTGCGTGGCCGCCGAAGGTTTCGAGGAGGTCGGCGCAGGCGGTCAGCCCGTCGAGCAAATGGTAGCCTTCGACGCTGCGCGCAGAGCCATGCCCGAGGTCGCCTTCAAGCGAGATGACGACGCAGGGACGCGCGAGCCGCTCCGCGATGCGCGAGGCGGCGAGGCCAATCACGCCGCGATGCCAGCCGTCGCCCGCGATCACGGCGACCGCGCCACAGTCGCCGCTGCGCTCGTACTCGGCCACGGCGCGCCCGGTGATCGCGCGCTGCATCGCCTGTCGTTCGCGGTTGCGCGCGTCCAGATGTTCGGCCAGACGGCGCGCCTCCGCCGGGTCGTCCGTTTCAAACAGTTCGACGACGGCGCGCGCGGCGTCCATCCGCCCCGCCGCGTTGATGCGCGGCCCCAGACGAAAGCCGAGATCGCTGCAACGCATGTCGCGCCCGTCGCCGCAGCCCGCCACTTCCATGAGCGCGCGCAAGCCGGGGTTCGTCGCGTTCACGATGTCGGCCAGACCGAGCGCGACGATGGCGCGATTCTCGCCGACGAGCGGCGCAACGTCAGCGACCGTGCCGATGGCAACGACCTTCAGGAATCCCTTGACCAGACTCTCGCGCCCGCGCGCGCGCAAGACTTCGTGCGCGAGTTTGAAAGCTACGCCCACGCCCGCGAGATGTTTGTCCGGGTAATTGCAGTTGCGCTGGTTGGGATTGAGGACGGCGTAGGCGGGCGGCGCGCCCTCGTCTGCGTCGGGCAGGTGATGATCCGTGACGATCACGTCGAGGCCGTGCGCGCGCGCCCACTCCAGAGGCTCGTGCGCGCGGATGCCGCAGTCAACGCTGATGACGAGCGTGCAGCCCTCGCCCTTCGCGCGTTCGAGCACGTCCTGACGGATGCCGTAGCCTTCGGTGAAACGGTGCGGGACATGGAAGCGCGTCTGTGTGCCGAGCAGTTGCAGCGCGCGGCGCAGGACGACCGTCCCCGTCGTCCCGTCAACGTCGTAGTCGCCGTAGATCAAAATCTGCTCGCCCGCGTCAACCGCGCGGAGCACGCGCGCTGCGGCATCGCTCATGCCGAGCATCAGCGAAGGGTCGTGCAGTTGGTCGAGAGACGGGTGTAACAACTGTCGCGCCGCCTCGTCGGTGTCAACGCCGCGCGCCGTGAGCAGCCCGGCGACGACCGGCGAGAGGCCGAGTCGCGCGGCGAGGGCTTCGGCGTGCGTCTCGTCGTAGCCGCGCACGCTCCACAGCTTGGGGCTGGCGATTTGCATGTCTACTCGGCGAACCAGCCGTTCGGGTCGAGGAGTTTGACGCCGATCCGCTGGCGACCGTCCTCCTCGTCCTTCCAGACGCCGTTGACTTCGGCGTCGAGCGGGTGGCCGAAGGGCGGCGTGAGGCGCAGGATCGCGCCCAGTTCGACGGAGGCTTCGGCGATCAGAGTCGCGCCGCCGCGCGAGACGCGCACGGCCTCGCCGCTCTCTTTGAAAGGCTCGCCCGCGGGCGAGCGGCCTTCGAGTTCGACGGGAAAGTTGACGGGAACGCGCGGGCTGCGCGGGCGTTGCGAAGGCGAGTTTTCCAGATGACTTTTAGTTTCGTCGTTCATCGAATGTCTGTAGACCCCTTTCTGAACCGGATCAGAAAACAGCACGGCAACTGTGCGGAACAGGGGCGAGAGAGAGTGTAACCGAAACAGGAGATAACAGCGAATCCTACGACCGGAAGGAGCATTAAATTCTCAAACGAAGTTTTTATTGACATCCAGCGGCAAGGGGCTTATACCTCACTGTGTCCCACGTCGCATCTTCTGTTGACGAATCGCTCACCGCTTCCGTCAGCCTCACGCTCGTTAACCAAAGGAACCAACATGAGGACTCACCTCAGTAAGACCAAGACTCTATTCGCGCTAGGCACTATATGCGCTGTCGCGGTATGTGCCATTGGTGTTGCAGCCATCAAGCGGCAACATGACTCAGCCAGAATCCACACGGTTGTCTCTAAAATCAAAAACTTAGAAGTCGTTGGGGTCACCGTCGAAAGAGAAGGCGAACCTGATGCAACACTTGCTATCATCATCCGCAACAATTCGGCACGGGGCATCGTCGCCTTATCGGTCGAGTCGGGTGATGGAAAAGATTTCTCAGGCATAAGTACCACTGGTTTTGGGGACGGGGATGTGACTCCATCAATTATTCTTGAACCATATGGAACGATCAAGATGGAGATGTTGCTTGGCAATCTGCTGCCGGGCAAACCTCTCAAAGTCTCTGGAGTTATGTACGCCGATGCGGCTACAGAGGGCGAGGATATAGCTAAAGAAAGGTTGCGAAGTTATAAGGAACGTGCCAAAGCACGAGGCACTGCAAGGAGTTAAGGAGGTTCCTCACAACCATGAAGCGCATACCCCTCCTCACATCCACGAAGCGCATACTACTCACCACAACCATTATTCTTACCGCATGGGCATCCGGCATACTCTACGCGTTCGCCTATAACTGTGGGAACTGTCGGAGGCGGGCGAGTTGCACGCTTTAGCGTCGCTGGAGGTGGCGCGGCTGCATTTGAAGTACAAGGAGTCGAAGCGCACGGACGCGCAGGGCAACCAATTCCGCTACCGGGCGCGGGTGGAGGACGCGAAAGGCGCGCGCGTCAATCGCTGGGCGTGGGACGTGTTCCTCACTAATGCCCCCTGACCGAACTCAAACCGCGCGTAGAAGCGAACCGACCGGAGACATATATCTCTCCGGTCGGTTCGCTTTAGTTTATGACCAATTACTTCACCGGATGAAGCCGAAAGGGGCGCGCAAAGGACGCTTGGGAGGGTAAATCACGCGGGTTGGATGAAGCCGCCCGCCAGCAGCAGCAGGATGGCCGCGCCGACGACGAGCCGGTAGCCGATGAAGATGCCCGTGGAGTGTGTGCGGAGGAAGCGCAGCAGAAACCAGATCGAGGCGTAGCCGACGAGCGCGGAGACGATGGTTGCCACGACGAGCGGCAGCGCGCTTCCTTCCGGCAGTTTCGTGATGGCCTCACGAAGTTCGAGCAGGCCGCTCGCGGCGATGGCCGGGATGGAGAGCAGGAAAGAGAAACGCGCCGCCGTCTCGCGCGTCTCGCCCGCAAACAGCCCGCCCATGATGGTTGAACCCGAACGGCTCGCGCCCGGGATCAAAGCCAGCACCTGCGCGCCGCCCACCGCGAGCGCGTCGCCGATGCCCAACTCATTCATCCCGCGCCGACGCTTGCCCACGCGTTCCGCCAACGCCAGCAGGAGCGCGACCACGATCATCATCGTGGCGATGACCCACAGGTTTTTTGTAAAACTTCCCTCGATCTGTTCTTTGAACATCAGCCCGACGGCGGCGACGGGGATCGAGCCGATGATGACCAGCCAGCCGAGCCGCGCGTCGTCCGACAAACGCGAAACGCGTCGCTTGATACTGCCGTCAGCCGCGCGCGTCTCCTGCGGTCGCGCGCCGCCGCCACGCAGCAACGCGAAATGATCGCGGACGAAGGCGACCGTGATCGCCCAGATGTCGGGCGCGAAATAGATGAGCACGGCGAGCAGCGTGCCGAGTTGAATGACGGCGATGGTGGCGGTCGTCTGTTCGGCGCGCAGGGTCGCCTCGACGCCTTCGTAGAGGCCGAGCGCGCGGCTGGCGAAGATCAAATGAGCCGTCGAACTGATCGGGATAAACTCCGTCAACCCCTGTACGATACCGATGATGATGGCCTGTAGAATGTTCATGGTCTGTTATTCGCGTAGCGTCGCGCGGGCGAGCATGCGGTCATAAAGCACGGCGGGCAGCCAGCGGCCAACGCGCGCGATGGTTGCCAGTTGCCAGGGGAAAGCGTATGTGCGCCGTCGCGCTTCGATGGCGCGCAGCATCAGTCGCGCCGCCGGTTCGACATCCAGTAGAAACGGCATCTTCCGGTTGCGCCCGCGCGTCATCGGCGTGTCAATGAAGCCGGGGTGGATCGTCGTCACGTAGATATTGCTCGGCCTGAGTTCGACGCGCAGGGATTCGAAGAAAGTTGAGAGCGCGGCCTTGCTCGCGCAGTACGCGCCCGAACCGGGAAAGCCGCGATAGGCCGCGAGGCTTGAGATGCCGACGATCTGGCCGCTGCCGCGCTCAAGCATCTCCGGCAACACCGCCGCCACCGAGTTCATCGCGCCGAGCAGGTTTACGGAGAGCACCTGCGTCGCCGTCTCGATGTTGAACGAGCGTGCCAGCGTAATCTCACCTTTACCGGCGTTGGCGACGAGCACGTCAACCCGCCCGAAACGCTCGACGACTTTCGCCGCCGCCAATTTCACTTCTCCCGCGTCGCGCACGTCAACCGCGACGGCCAGAGCGCGCCCACCTGCGGCCTCAACTTTCCCCGCCACCTCACGCAAAACTTCCGCGCGCCGCGCCAGCAGCCCGACCGACGCGCCGCGCCGCCCGAACTCCACGGCCAAAGCCTCGCCGATGCCGCTCGACGCGCCCGTGATCAAAACTGTCCTGTCCGACCAGTTCACTTGCAGTCAGTAGCCTCAGCAAAGCTCCGCGACGTGCTGGCCGAGCACCTTGAGCGCGCGTCCGAGATCGTCTTGTTTAATGAGCAGGTGATCGCGCGAGAAGGCCGTGAGCGCGCCGATGGGGATTCCGGCGGCGGCGAGTATCTCCGTCACGCGCGCGAGAAACCCGGTGACGTTCCAGCCGAGTACGATGTCGAGCGTGACGAGCCGCCAGCCCGTCTCGACGCGCGCCTCGCGCAGGGCGTGGCGCATCACGAGCCAGTCCTCTTCTTCGAGCAGCAGCGTCACCTCGTTCGTGTCGCGCAGCAGCATGAAAGGCACGGTCGCGCGCGGGCTGAGTTCGGGCTGTTCGAGCAGGCGCGACCAGTCCTCGTGGCGCATGCCGACGAGCACAAACGTCGCGGGCGCAACTTCCACCTTCGTCCGGCGCAAGAGTTCCGCCACCGTTTCGTCTTGCCGTGCGTCAGTCATCAACTATCCCGGATTAGCAGTAACGCTTTCGTCTTCCTGCGCGCCTTTGCGCCTTTGCGTGAGTTTAATTTCTCGCAAAGGCGCAAAGAGTCGAGCGGTTGAGGGTGGTCTTAAAATTTGTCGTGTACGGGAGACGCGCCCTGCGGCCAGTCTTACACCTGCACGACGACCGGAACGATGACGGGACGCGCGCCCGTCTGCTTCTGGATGTAGCGTTTGAGTTCGACGCGCACGCGCTCTTTGAGCAGCGTCAGGTCGCGCCGCTCGGTGGCCGGGGCTTTCTCGACGGCCTCCGTCACGATGCGCTGCAAGTTCTTGATGAAGCCGTTCGAGCCGTTCGCGCCGACGACGCCGCGCGCCATGATCTCCGGCGGAATTTCGAGCGCGCCCGTCTCCTCGTTCAGCGTCAGGATTGGGGTGAGCACGCCGTCGTAAGCCATCTGCTTGCGCTCGCGCACGGTCTCGCGCCCGATCTCTTCAAAGCCCGAATCGTCTATGAAGGTGCGCCCCACGTCGCGCTTCTCGATGACGGTCGCGCTATTGGCGGTGAGTTCCAGCACGTCGCCGTTCTCGACCATGATGACGTTTTCGTCGGCGTAGCCGAGATGATTTTTGACGAACTCCTTGTGCCGGTAGAGCATGCGATACTCGCCGTGAATCGGCACGACGAACTTCGGCCTGACGGCCTCGGTCATGATGCGGATGTCTTCCTGCGAAGCGTGGCCGCTGACGTGGATGAGTCGCCGCTTCTCGTCGATGATGTTGCCGCCGCGTTTGTAGATGTCGCCGATGAGGCGCGAGATGGCGCGCTCGTTGCCGGGGATGATGCGCGCCGAGAGCACTACCGTGTCGCCCTCTTCGATGCTCAAACCCTTGTAGGACTGCGACGCCAGTTGCGCCAGCACCGCGCGCGGTTCGCCCTGCGAACCTGTGATGAGATAGACGATCTCATCGTCGGGCATCTTCCGCGCCTCGTTCAGAGAAACCATCTCGTTCTCGTGAACGTCCAGATAGCCGAGCCTCTCGGCGATCTCCACGTTCTTCAACATCGAGCGGCCAAGCACGCAGACCTTGCGGTCGAACTGCTGCGCCACGTCGAAAACGATCTGCAAGCGGTGGATGCTCGATGCGAAAGCGGCGACGATGATGCGTCCCTCGGCCTCGTTGAAAATCTCCTCGAAGGCGGGGATCACGGCGCGCTCCGAAGGCGTGCGCCCCGGCACGGTCGCGTTGGTGGAATCCGACAGCAGGGCGAGCACGCCCTCCTGCCCGTAGCGGCGCAGCGTCCGCAGGTCAATCGGTTCGCCGATCACGGGCGTTTCGTCAACCTTGTAGTCGCCCGTGTGGACGATGGTGCCCACGGGGGTCGTGATGGCGAGCGAGAAACAGTCGATCAGCGAGTGCGAGGCGCGTATGAACTCGACTTTGAAGACGCCGATGTTGACCACGTCGCGCGGCTCGACGCGATGGATGAGCACGTCGTTCAACAAATTGTGCTCTTCGAGCTTGCTCTCCGCCAGCCCGACGGTGTAGTGCGAGGCATAGACGGGGACGTTGAATTTTTTGAGGATATAGGGCAGCGCGCCGAGGTGGTCTTCGTGCCCGTGTGTGAGGACGATGGCCGTGATGTGTTCGCGGTACTCGTCCAGAAAATCGAAATCCGGCACGCACACGTCAACGCCATACGCGCTCTCTTCGGGGAAACCCATCCCCGCGTCAACGATGATCATCTCGTCGCCGTAGCGCACCGCCATGCAGTTCATCCCAAACTCGCCGACGCCGCCGAGCGGGATTAGTTCTATTACCTTGTTCACTATTATTTCTTACTCTCCAGACCAAGCGACGATTTCACATCGCAGGATAAACACTTTGAGGGAATGTTAGTTGGACAGTATAGCACACGGCGCGCGTTCCCCTGAACGGCGCGCGGGCTAATCTTGCTGCCGCCTCTCCGGGCGAATGATGCCCAACGCCGGGGAACGAACGCGTGCGCCGAGGCCGGGGTCGCTCAACCGTTTCGCCCGCTGCCGGGCGCGCGCACGCGGGATGAACCCATCCCCGTCTCCGGCGACGAACGGCTGCATGTCGAGCCTTCCGAATTGACAAACTTTGACCTGACTTTGCTACTATACTCGACGGCTCGCCGGATTCCCTTCCTGTTCGCTTATTTCAAGCGCACGCCCGGAAGACTCCTCAAAATCAATACTTCATCGCGCCACGCGCCACACCGGCGGACGGTAATGTTATGGCAATGACTAACGAACAATTTGACGAGATGGTCAAACGTCTCGAAGTTTTTGCGAAGAAGGAACCCGCGAAATACAGGTTTCGGGTCGCGCTTCTCGCAGTGCTCGGCTACGCCTACATCGCGCTGGTGCTGGTCGTGTTGTTGTCCCTCTTCGTACTTCTATTCGGCCTGATGTGGCAGAATGGCCGAGTCAACTACATCGTCGGCAAGATAGGATGGGTGTTTCTCGTGCTGGCGTGGGTCGTGTTTCGCTCGCTATGGGTCAAGCAATCGTCGCCCGAAGGCGTCGAGTTGACGCGCGCCGAAGCCCCGCGCCTCTTCGACCTCATCGAAGAACTCACCGGCGCGCTCGATGCGCCGCGCATCCACCACGTCCTCGTGCTGGATTTCTTCAACGCGGCGGTCGTGCAAGTGCCGCGCTTCGGGTTCTTCGGCGGTTATAAAAACTACCTGCTGCTCGGCCTGCCGGACATGCAGGCCGCCTCGCCCGCGCAGTTTCGCGCCACGCTCGCGCACGAACTCGGCCACCTGTCCGGCAACCACGGACGCTTCACCGGCTGGGTTTACCGGCTCCGCCAGACGTGGGGGCAACTGCTGACGCGTCTGGAAAGAGAGCAACGCTGGGGGTCGTTTTTCTTCACCACATTTTTCAACTGGTACGCGCCCTACTTTCAAGCCTACTCTTTCGTTCTGGCGCGGACACACGAGTACGAGGCCGACGAGGCGGCGGCGCGCCTGACCGGCACGGAGAACGTGGCCGAGATGCTCATCGACACGCGGCTCAAGGGGAGCTATCTCGAAGAAAGCTACTGGCCGGAAGTTTACCGGCAAGCCGAGACCGAACCGCGCCCGGTGGCGGACGTTTACGCCAACCTGCCACGCGCGCTCGGCCAACCGCTTCCGCCCGATTCGGTCGCACGCCAACTCAATCTCGCGCTCGCCGAACAGACGAGTTCCGAAGACACGCACCCCGCGCTCGCAGACCGCCTGCGCGCGCTTGGCTACCCGTCGCCAAACGGCGGCGGCAACGGCGACAGCGCCGACTGGGTGAAACGCTATCAACCGGCGACCGTCGAAGAGAGCGCGGCGGATTTCTATCTCGGCCAACACGCCCGGACGCTCATTGCGCAGTTCGACCGCGCGTGGCAGGAGGGCGTGGCCGAACAGTGGGGCGAGCGACACAGTTATGTCCTGCGCTCGCGCCAGACGCTCGCCGCGCTTGAAGAAAAAGCCCGGAGCGGCACGCTCCTGCTGGACGAAGCGTGGACGCGCGCCTCGCTCGCGGCGGAACTCAAGACGCCCGAAGAGGCCATCCCACTGCTCCGCGACGTGCTCTCGCTTCGCGCCGACCACCCGGCGGCAAACTTCCTGCTCGGCCAAATGCTCCTGCAACAGAACGACGCGGCGGGCGTCGCGCATCTGGAACAGGCGGCAGCCCGCGACCCAGACATGCTCATTCCCGCCTGTCAGGTCTTGTTCGCATACTTCACCGCGGCGGGACAGCCACAGGAAGCCGAACGCTACCGCGAGCGGGCGCAGAAATTTTTCGCAAAGCTGGATGAAGCGCAGCCGGAGCGCGCGATGATCAGTTCGCCGGGCGAATTGATCCCGCACGAGGCCACCCCGGAGGAGGTCGAGCGTCTGCGCGAGCAGTTAAGCCCGTTCCCGCAAATCAAGGCGGCCTATCTCGCGCAAAAGAAGCTGGAGAAGTTTCCCGAAAAGCCTCTCTATGTGGTCGGCATCGTGACCAACTCGCACTGGTATCAACTCAACCGCGCCGCTTCGAACCGGCAGTTGATTGATGAGATCGTCTCGCAAGTCGCGTTTCCGGGAGAGAGTCTGGTCGTTATTCTGGAGGGAGACTACAAGAAGATGCTCAAAGGGTTTCGCAAACTCGAAGGCGCGCAAATCTTCCCCTGACGCGCTCTCAAGGGTCAACCCGCACGTGATTCAAGCGTGCGCGCCAGAGCCACCCACTCGGCGAGCGTCAACGTCTCTGCGCGCCTCTGCGGTTCGACGCCCGCCTGCTCCAGCAGCGCGTCCGCGCCGCCCACAGCTTCCACCTGCGGCAGCAGCGTCGGAGGCGCGTGGCGCAGGTTATTGAAGATCGTCTTGCGCCGCTGCGCGAAACCCGCGCTCACGACGCGCCAGAGCAACGCCTCGTCCGACACCTTAGACGCCGCGCTCTCCCGCACGCGCAGGCGCACGACCGTGCTCCACACCTTTGGCACGGGGCGAAACGCTTCGGGGCGCACGTCGAACAGCGGTCGCGCCTCGCAGTAGGCTTCGGTCAGGACGGACAGGTAGCCCCGCTCGCCCGTGCCCGGCGCGGCGGTGATGCGCTCGACCACCTCGCGTTGAAGCATCAGGATCATCTCCGTCAAACAATGACGCTGCTCGAACAGGCGTTGCAGGATGGCCGTCGAAATGTTGTACGGAAGATTGGCGACGACGCGCGCCTTGCTCGCGGGCATGATGGCCGCGCAGTAATCAATCGCCAGCGCGTCCGCTTCGACGAGCGTGAAATTCGCCCCGCCCCCGAACTTCTCTTGCAGCAGCGGAACGAGATCACGGTCGAACTCGATGGCGACCAGACGCCCGGCCTGCCCTGCGAGCCGCGCCGTCAAAGCCCCTCGCCCCGCCCCGATCTCGACAATGGTCTCATCCACGCGCGGCGCAACCTCCCGCACAATGCGCGCCGCCACGCCCTCGTCCACGAGAAAATTCTGTCCCAGACTTTTTTTCGCCATGAAGAATTTAAAAGCCGTGAATCGTGAATCGTAAATCGTGAATAGAAAGAAAGCAGGTTTTCTCTATTCACGATTTACGATTCACGATTCACGGCTTTTCACGGGTATCCGGTGATTTCGACATCGCTGCCGTGCCGCGTGATCTCGACATCGCGGAGGCGCGTGGCGTCGGCGATGCGGGTCGCGCCCGTGCCGTGAATGGCGGCGCGCGCGTCGCTCCCGCCGATGATGAGCGGCGCGACGAAGAAACTGACCTTATCAACGAGACGCGCATCGAGGAACATTCCGGCGACGCGCGCGCCGCCTTCGACGAGAACGCTTTGCAGCGAACGACGGTGCAGTTCTTCGAGCGCGGCGGGCAGGTCGCGCGCGCCGCGCGCCGCGCGCACGATCTCCGCGCCGCGCGATTGGAGCGCGGCAGCGGCGCGCTCGTCGGCCTCGCCGGAGGTGAAAATGATGAGCGGGGTTTCGCGCGCCGTTTGCGCGAGTTGAGAGTCGGGCGAGAGACGGAGTTCGTCGTCGAGCAGGACGCGCGTGAGCGGGCGATGGCGCGCCAGCCCGCTGCGATCCGTGAGCAAAGGATCGTCGGCGGTGGCCGTGCCCGCGCCGACGAGAATGGCATCGTATTCGTGGCGCAGCCGGTGTACGCGTGCGCGCGATTGTTAGTTCGTGATCCAGCGCGCGTCGCCGGTGTGGGTGGCGATGCGCCCGTCGAGCGAGCAGGCGAGTTTGAGATGGACGAAGGGGCGCGCGTGGCGCATCGCGTGAATGTATTTCTCGTTGAGCCGCGAGGCTTCGGGC
>DASPJG010000528.1:0-4338 GCA_035628755.1 Pyrinomonadaceae bacterium | reverse complement strand
CGCGAGCGCGCGCGCGAGATACGCGTTGACGCCCACGGAGAGCAGGCACAACAGGACGAGTCCGGCGATGATCAGTTGCGTCATGGGAAAAGCGACACCGTTTCTTCAAGGACGAAGGGTTAAGCGCATCAAGGCGTGTTTCCGCAGGTCGAGCGGCGATGTTAGCACAGGAAAGGGACGAGGGCGGAAGGGCAGGCGATGGGGAAAACCTGCGAGCCATTACGACTCTTCATGGTGATGGACGCGCTTTCTCATGCTCCCGTCAAGCGTGCGGGTTGTACGTCCGCGCTCAAGCGGCTTCGCTTCGCTGACCCGCGCCGGGAGCGTCCTGCCATCTCAGTTTTTTCCCGTCCATCGGTTATAATCTTCCTTACTCTGAAACATCTTATTTCACTCGCACTGATTTCCGAGGAGCAAGCATGACCGCTGAAAAGATCGCCAAACGACCCGACCGCATCAAGTTCGACGGGCGCATCCTGTTCTTGACCGACGACACAACGCTGATCCGCCGCCAACTCGAAGGCGGCGAGGATTTGCCCTTCGACCCGGAACGCCCCCTGATGAACAACATCTCGACCGACGAGATCACGCCCGGCTGGGTCTGTTTCTACTACGACGAAACGCTCGGCCAGTATGTCTACGTCGGGATGCGCGAGGCCGCCGTGCAGAAGGACGAAGTGAGAGAAGGCGGCTTCAAGGTGGTTGTCTCCGGTCTCTCGAAAGGCTGCGGCTCGTCGCGCGAAACCGCGCCCTACGCGGAGAAGGCAGCCGGACTGGAACTCGTCATCGCCCGCACCATCGAAAAAATTTACGGGCAGAATTCGCAGAACATCGGCCTGTTGACTTCGACCGACTTCGGCCTCATCGAACGCATCCGGCGCGGCGAAGAAATTCCGCTCGCGGAGTTTACGCGCGGTCTCGATCCGATCTCGCAGGCGATTGTCGAATACGGCGGTCTCTTCAATTACAACAAGGCGCGGCTCGCGGGCGAGACCGTGCCGCCCGCCGTCGCAACAGCGAAACGCCCGATGAACATCGTCGAGAAGATCATCGCGCGCCACGCCTTCGTGCGCGCGGGCGAAGTCGGCGTCGAGGCCGTCAAGCCGGGCGATGCGCTGTTTGCGGTGGCCGACGTGCGCTTCTCGCACGAGTACGTCACGCCGATGGCCGAGTCGTTGTTCAAGGGCGCGCTCGGGCGTGACGCGCAGGTGACGGAAGCCGAATCCGTCTACGCGTTCCGCGACCACCTGACGTTTCTGGGGCGCGTCATGTCGGACGACAAGAAGAAGATGGGACTCTTGGAGCGCGCCGACGGGCTGGCCGTGACGCAGGAGAGTTTTACGCAAGAGCAGGGCATCAAACTTTACAGCGGCACGGAAGCGCAAGGGTCGGAAGCGATCTGCCACAACGCCGTCGTCGAAGACATCGCGCTGCCCAGCCAACTCGTCATCGGCACGGACTCGCACACCTGCATGGCGGGCGTGCTCGGCTGCTTCGCCTTCGGCGTCGGCTCGACTGACATGGCGAACGCGTGGTACACGAAAGACATCCGCATCAAAGTGCCTGAAACCGTCCGCTTCGTCCTGCGCGGGCAAAAGCGCGCCGACGTGTCGGCCAAAGACGTGATGCTCAAAATCCTCTCGACCGACTACATGAAAGAGGGCAAGGGGATCGGTCAGGTGTTGGAATTCGCGGGCGAAGGACTCGCCGAGATGTCCATTGACGAGCGCGCGACCCTGACCAACATGGCCGTCGAAGCCGGAGGCACGACCGGCATCATCGAACCCGACGAAGTGACGCTGGAGTATCTCGTGCGCTCGCGCGGGCTCGACGCCGAAGAAGTTCGCAAAGGCTTTCTCCGCAGCGACCCGGATGCGGAATACGCCGCGACGTTCGAGATCAACCTCGACGAGATTCGCCCGATGGTGGCGACGCCCGGCGACCCGCGCAATGGCGTCAACATCACAGACCTCGCCGCGGAGGTAAAGATTGACGCGGCCTACGGCGGCTCTTGTACGGGCGGCAAGATGGCCGACATGGACATGTACGCGGCGGTCTTGCAGCGCGCCGTCGAGCAGGGGCGGAGGGTCGCGCCGGGCGTGCGTCTCTACCTGCAATTCGGCTCGCAGAAGATCAAGCAGTACGCGCGCGAGCGCGGCTACATAGAGATTTTCGAGCGCGCGGGCGCGGAATTGATCGACCCTTCGTGCGGCGCGTGCATCAACGCGGGGCCGGGCGCGTCGAAGACCGCCGAAACCGTTACGGTGAGCGCGCAGAACCGCAACTTCCCCGGCAGGAGCGGCCCCGGAAAAGTTTATCTCGCGTCGCCATACGTCGTCGCCGCGTCGGCGATTGCGGGGCGCATCGTCGAGCCGGAAGAATTTTTGCGGGAGCGCGAAGCGGAGTTGGTCGGCGCGTGAAGGGCATCGGCAAGGGACGACTCAGCACGGATCACTCGCCGAAGTACGAACGCACGGAGCGCGAGCGGCGATACCTCCTGCGCGAGTTGCCGCCCGGCCTCAAAGTCAACGACCCGCACGCGCAGATCACCGACAACTACATCACGGGCACGCGCCTGCGCCTGCGCAAAACGCGCTGGCCGCAGACGAACGAGTGGACGCTGAAGCTCACGCAGAAGCACGCGCCCGCGCCGCCCGACTTCTCGCGCACGCTCATCACCAGCATCTATCTCAACGAGTACGAGTATGAAGTGTTCTCCGTCTTCGAGGCGAACGAGATACGCAAGAACCGTTATCCATACGCGCACGAAGGGCGCAAGTATTCCGTAGACGTGTTCCTCGGCACGCTCCACGGCCTGATCCTCGCGGAGACGGATTTCGACGCCGACGAAGAGATGGACAATTTCCCCCCGCCGTCCTTCGCCGCGCTCGACGTGACGCACGACGAACTCTTTACCGGCGGTCGTCTCGTCTATCTGACGATTGACGAACTGCGCGCGGAGTTCAAAGCGCGGGTCGAGAAATGGGAGGGGCGTTGATGGACGCACGCAGCGGCGGGTTGTTAGTGATTTTCGTCGGCGTGGCCGTCGTCGTCATCGGGCTGCTCGTCTACGCGGGCGCGCTCTCGTGGTTCGGGCGGTTGCCGGGCGATCTCAGTTTCGGCAGCGAACGCACACGCGTCTTTATCCCGCTCACCTCGATGCTCATCATCTCGCTCGTCCTGAGCCTCGTCATGTGGGCGCTCCGCCGCTTCTTCTGATTAACCGAACATGCCGGATACTACCGCGCCAACCATCTACACCATCGGACACGGACGCCATGCGTGGGCTGATTTTCTCGCGCTCTTACGCGAGCACGGAATCGCGCTCGTCTGCGACGTGAGAAGCGCGGCGCGTTCGCGCTGGCCGCAGTTCAACGGGCGCGTGCTGGAAGCGAACTTAAAAGAGGCGCGGATCGGTTACGAGTGGCTGCCGGAGTGCGGCGGCAAGGTGGTTGCGCCACCTGCGGAGTTGGCGCGCGGGCTGGATCGCATCATGGAGCTGGCAGCGGAGGTGCGCGTCGCGTTGATGTGCTCGGAGTCGCACCCGCTCACGCGGCACACGCAGCCGCGCGCGAACTGCCACCGCGTCGGCCTGCTCTCGACGCCGCTCCGCACACGCGGCGCGCGCATCATACACATCCTCCCCGGCGGCGACACGCTCGAAGTTGACGAGGCCGCGCTGCCCTCGATCTGGAAGGAAGAGACGAAAAGCCGTGAATCGTGAATCGTAAATCGTGAATAGAGAAAAGCAGTTTTCTTTCTATTTACGATTCACGATTTACGATTCACGGCTTTCCCCCGTCAGTTTCCAGAGGTGGCGGCTCGCTCGATCTGCTGGCCGAGGGCTTCGGGGTCGAAGTAGGCGCGGAAGCGGGTGATGCGGTCGCCTTCGATTTCGAGGATGCTGACGCCTTCGTAGTTGAAGGGCGCGCCGTTGGCGGTTGTGCCTTCGGTCGTCCATTCGAGCGCGGCGTGACCGCCCGTGATGATGCGATTGCGGAAAGTCGAGCGCACCTCGCCAAACGTGTCGCGGTACTTCGTCCAGAACTCGCGCGCGCCCGCCTGCCCCGTAAATTTTTCGGGCGCGTTGACGTTGCCCACTTCGCTCTGCTCCGCGTAGAGCGCGACCATCGCCTCCACTTCGCGGTTCTCTTCCAAGCCTCTCAATGCTTCGATAAATTGCTCGGCTATGCTGGCGGTCATCGGTTCGTCCCTCCCCGTGTCTGCTCGAATGGCTGATTTTAGAGGGGCGCGCTTTACGAAGTTTTCACGACGGACACACGTTGCCGTGTTTTGTGGCGAGGGCGGCGAGCCGGTAGTCGAGACGTTGGGCACGCG
>DASPJG010000527.1:0-15742 GCA_035628755.1 Pyrinomonadaceae bacterium | reverse complement strand
GAATGTCGAATGCGGCAACACGGAAGTCGCTACGCAGTCTGGCCGCGTGGAATTGCGCGCTGGCAGCAGCGTCAAGCAGATTGCCGCCGGTAATCAGGACACCGCCGGGACGGCTCAACCGGGTTCGCGCTGCACGCGTCTGACCCGTGATACCGACTTTGGCGCGCTCAGCGGCGGCGCTCTCGCGGCGCTTCTTCTGGCGGCGGGCGGTGCGATTGCTGCGGCCATCATCGCGGCGACCGACGACAGCAACAACTTCGGCGTCGGCGGTACCGCTCCGGTCTTCAGCCCGAGCAGAGGGTAATTCGCCGGCGGTTAAGTTGTTAGGCTTTAACGGCTGTGCGATTTTCTCGCGCACGGTAGACGAGAACATTCACTTGCGGGTCACGCGCGGGTTCACCCCGCGTGACCCGCAAACTTTTGCCTGAAAGTACCACCTCCGCGAAAGGTTCTGTTTTAGCAATGCAGATTGCAGTAATTGGGACGGGGTACGTCGGCCTGGTGACGGGCGCGTGTTTCGCCGAGTTCGGCGTGGACGTGGTGTGCGTTGACATTGACGCGCGAAAGATCGAGCGCATCAATCAGGGTCAGATGCCGATTTACGAGCCCGGTCTCGACCAGCTTGTCGCCAAGAATGCGCAGGCCGGACGCTTGAAATTCACGACCGACCTGAAAACTGCGGTCGAACACTCGCTGGTGATCCTTCTGGCCGTCGGCACGCCGCCGCGTGAAGACGGTTCAGCCGACCTGAGCCACGTCGAGGCGGCGGCGCGCTCCGTCGCCGAGCACATGAACGATTACAAGGTGATCGTCACGAAGTCCACCGTTCCCGTCGGCACGGGCGAGCACCTCCGGCGCATCATCGGCGAGCAGAAGAAGAACGCGAAGTTCGGCATGGTCTCGAACCCTGAATTCCTGCGCGAGGGCGCGGCCATTGGCGATTTCATGCGCCCCGACCGCGTCGTCATCGGCAGCCGCGACCCGGAAGCCATCGCCATTATCAAAGACCTCTATCGCCCGCTCTACCTGATCGAGACGCCCTTCGTCATCACTTCGATGGAAGGGGCTGAATTGACCAAGTACGCGTCTAACGCCTTCCTCGCCACGAAAATTTCCTTTATCAACGAGATCGCCAACCTCTGCGACCTTATCGGCTGCGACGTACACGATGTGGCGCGCGCCCTCGGCATGGACAATCGCATCGGGAAAAAATTTCTGCACCCCGGCCCCGGCTTCGGCGGCTCGTGTTTCCCGAAGGACACCCACGCGCTCCTCTCCATCGCACGCCAGTTCGACTACGACGCGCTAATCGTCGACGCGGTGGTTCGCGTCAACGAGCGTCAGCGCGAGTTGATGGTGCCGAAGATCGAGAAGCTGGTGGGCGACCTGCGGGGGAAGACCGTCGCCGTGCTTGGCCTCGCCTTCAAACCGGGAACGGACGACATGCGCGAAGCCCCATCTGTGGACATCATCCGCCGTCTGCTCGAACGAGGAGCGACGGTGCGCGCTTACGACCCCATCGCCATGGAGGCCGCACGTGAGTGCCTGCCCGACATCGAATACGCGGAGGACGAATACGCGGCGGTAACCGGAGCGGACGCGCTCGTCTTCATGACCGAATGGAATCAGTTTCGCGCGCTCAACATGGAGCGCGTGCGCGAACTGATGCGCGCGCCGAAGATCGCAGACCTGCGCAACATCTACGAGCCCGATGCCATGACAGAACTCGGCTTTGAATACGTCGGCGTCGGTCGGCAACCGCAGCACGCGTCGAACGAAATGTAACGAGCCGAAGCAGGTAGCACAACATTTCGGGTGCTGCATCCACAAACACCAATATGAGTCTCTCTGGTATCGTACTCGTGACCGGCGGAGCGGGCTTCGTCGGTTCGCACATCGCGGCGACTTTCGCCGAAAGAGGCGCGCGCGTGCGCGTAATTGACGATCTCTCGACCGGCCATGCCGAGAATCTGGAAGAGATCGGCGGCGACATTGATTTCGTGCGCGGCAGCCTGAACGATGAGGCGACGCTCAAACGCGCGCTCGAAGGCGTCGAACTCGTCTATCACGAAGCCGCGATACCAAGCGTGCCGCGCTCGGTGGAAAACCCCCGCGAGACGCATCGCGCCTGCGCCGAAGCCACCTTCTCGTTGCTGCTCGCGGCGCGCGAAAGCGGCGTGCGCCGTCTGGTCTACGCGGCATCGAGTTCCGCCTATGGCGACCAGCCCACGCTCCCCAAAGTCGAGACGATGCCGCCCGACCCGCTCTCGCCCTACGCCGCCGCCAAACTCATGGGCGAGTATTACTGTCAGGTCTTCACGCGCACCTACAAACTCGAAACCGTCTGCCTGCGCTACTTCAACGTCTTCGGGCCGCGCCAAGACCCTAGTTCCACTTATTCCGGCGTCATCTCCCGTTTCATTGACGCGCTTTCAACCGGGCAAACGCCCGTCATCTACGGCGACGGCGAACAGTCGCGCGACTTTACTTACGTCGCCAACGTCGTTGACGCAAACCTGCGCGCGGCGGAGACCACACGCGGCGTCGGCCACGTCATCAACGTCGCCAACGGCGAACGCGTGACGCTCAACGAACTGCTCGACAAGCTGAAGCAGATTACGGGAAACACGGGCGCGCAGGCCGAATATCGCGAGGCGCGCCTCGGCGACGTGAAACACAGCCTCGCGGACATCACGCGGGCGCGTGAGTTCCTCGGCTACGAGCCGCAGGTGGGACTGGAAGAGGGCTTGCGCCACACGATTGAATGGTGGAAGCGGAGCCGCTTCGCTCCCAAATGATATGCAGCAAGCCTGCCCTGTCTAAACTTCAAAGCCCGCATCTTAATTTCAAGATGCGGGCTTTGAAGTTTAGCGGCGATAAAACTGTTGGCAGCCTGTCGGGCACAGACGCTACGCGCCAGTTCGCATTAGCTCTCGAACAACTTGCGTAGATTCTCCGTGTAAGGCGCGCGGGCGACTCCCTTGTCGGTGATGATGGCGGCTATAAATTCGTTGGGCGTCACGTCGAAGGCGAAGTTTTGCACGTTGATGCCTTCGGGGGCGAGACGGCGTTCGTGCATGTGTGTCACTTCTCTGGTGTTGCGTTCCTCGATGGGTATCTGCTCGCCCGACGGAATTTTGAGGTCAACGGTCGAGATGGGCGCGGCGACGTAGAAAGGGATATTGTGCTGGCGCGCGAGGACGGCGACCATGTAGGTTCCGATCTTGTTGGCCGTGTCGCCGTTCGAGGCGATGCGATCCGCGCCGACGACAACGGCGTCAACCTTGCCCTGCTTCATCACATGCCCGGCCATGTTATCCGTGATGAGCGTAACGGGAATGTCGTCACGGTCGAGTTCCCATGCGGTGAGGCGCGAGCCTTGAAGGAAGGGACGCGTCTCGTCGGCGATGACGGCGATGCGTTTGCCCGCGTCGCGCGCGCCGCGAATCACGCCGAGCGCAGTGCCGTAGTCACCGGCGGTGGCGAGCGCGCCTGCGTTGCAGTGCGTCAGGACGGTCGCCCCGTCCGCGAGCAACTCGCCGCCGAAGCGTCCGAGCGCGCGATTCGAGGCGATGTCTTCTTCATAGATGGCCCTGGCTTCGTCAATTATGCGCCCCTTGATTATTTCCACGTCCGAAGTTTCGGCGGCGGCGCGATGGAAAGCCCCGCGCATGCGTTCGATAGCCCAGAACAGGTTGACGGCGGTCGGGCGCGTGCGGCTCATCAAATCGCACATGTAATCGAAATCATACTGGAGGTCGGGGGTGGAGGTGGCGACCGCCTGTTTGAGTCCGATGGCAAGCCCCATCGCGGCGGCCACCCCGATGGCGGGCGCGCCGCGCACTGCCATGTCCTTGATACTCTCGGCCACCTCTTCGCACGAACGCAGCAACAGATATGTTTCTTCAGTCGGAAGCTTCCGCTGATCGATCATGCGCACGCCTTCGGCAGTCCATTCGACCGTTTTGATCATTAAAGAGACACTCCTCGGATGATGTTTAAAAGACGAATGACGCGTGTTCAGACGGCAGAACCAATGCTTTCATCTTCGACTTTTGATGTGGAGCATCTTAACCGACGGGAGGGGAGGCGGCAAACGAGACGGCTAAATGAAAGAGAGGCCGCTGGAGTGAAGCGCGACGGCGCACTCCTACGTGCGCCGCAGGCTAGCCTGCGCCTGTTTCTCCGACGACCTCTCTCTACACTTCTATAATGCGTGCTGCGACTAGTCGTGCGCCGCGTCGTACCCGGCTTTGGTCAGAAATCCGCCAATAAGGAAGATGATGCCGAGCACGATGTGGATAAGGTGATCCATTGTTCCCAGATGCAGGATACCTAGCACGTTGAACATGCGGTCGTCGCCCGTGCCGAGCAGGAAGCCGACCACGCCGAGCAGCAGGTAGACGATCCCGAAGATGATGCAGAAGAGGCGCGCGCCCGAGAGCGAACCGGCCAGCCCGAAATAGAGCGCGGCTGCACCCGAGATGATGTGGACGAGATTGTGCGGTGTATTCAGGTGCGCGCCGAGCAGGTTGGGCGCGACAAAACCGAGGACGCCGACAAGCAGGAACACGATGCCGAGAATCGTCGCAATTCTTTTAGCCATAATCTTAATTCCCCTCCTTTGGGAGAAAAAGGTGGACACCTTGTAATGACAACCGTCGCCCGTCTTTTGACCGGGGCGAGGTTGCAGCTTCAAAAACCGGAAAAACAGTCTGAGTGCGCGGATTGTATACTAAATTCACCGGCGGGAAGCTAGTTTTTCTTTCACGAAGAAGTGAAATACATGTCCGTTTCGCCGCGCCTCTGAGTCGGTGTTATACTCTGTTCATTCATCCACGAAGGTCTGCCGGTCGAGCGCGCACCAGTCTCCCGGCGCGACAATCCGTTGAAGCATACGCCGAATACGTGCCCGCGTGCGTCGCGGCGCGTTTAAATTTCGGGAGAGGTGGGAAGAAGTTGGGAGACCTGAGAGAGCCTGTGCGCATCAGTCCTGAAGAGGCCTGGCGTTTGGTGGAAGAGGGGCGCGCGCCCGTCTTTCTGGACACGCGCAACGCGCGCCACTACGCGCAGAGCGACGTGCAGATTCCGGGGTCGCTCTACATCTGGCGCGAGGAACTGGAGGCGCGCATCGAGGAAGTGCCTCGCGGGCGACCCATCGTCACCTATTGCGCCTGACACTATGAAAACTCCAGCACCCGTGCGGCGCTGATCCTTGAAGAATGCGATTTCACGGAACTCTACATCCTCGTCGGCGGCATCAACGCGTGGCGGGAGCGAGGGCTTCCGCTCGAACCGAAAGCGTAAAACTGCCAGTGGGCAGTTGTCCGTTGTTTCCGTCGCATAGACCGGGCGATGAAGCTGAAAGTTCAACCTGTGCGGGCGAGAAACAACTGACCACTGACTAACTGACTACGAACAACTTATGAAACATGGCTGGGAGGCCGTCATCGGCCTCGAAATTCACGCGCAACTCAATACGGAGTCGAAGATTTTCTGCGGCTGCTCGACGCGTTTCGGCGACGAGCCGAACGCGAACACCTGCCCGGTCTGCCTCGGCTTGCCGGGCGCGCTGCCCGTGCTCAACCGGCGTGCCGTCGAACTCGGCGCGCGCGCCGCGCTCGCTCTGGGCTTGCGGATCAACGAGCAGTCGATCTTCGCGCGTAAAAATTATTTCTACCCAGACCTGCCGAAGGGCTATCAAATTTCGCAATTCGACCGCCCGTTCTCCGAGCACGGCGAGCTTGAGATCGTCACCGCCTCGCGCGACGACTCCGGGCACGCGCGCGAATGGCGACCGATGACCGTCCGCATCACGCGGATGCACCTCGAAGAAGACGCGGGCAAGAACATCCACGAGGGGCTGCCCGAGACGGATCGCTATTCTTACGTTGACCTCAACCGCGCGGGCACGCCGCTGGCCGAGATCGTGACCGAACCGGACTTTCGCACCTCCTGGGAAGCCTACGATTACGTCAACCACGTTAGGCGCGCGTTGCAATGGGTGGGCGCGTCCGAGGCCGACATGGAGAAGGGAAACCTGCGCTGCGAGGCGAACGTTTCGGTGCGGCGGGTGGGTGAAGAGAAGTTCGGCACAAAGGTCGAACTCAAGAACCTGAACTCGGTGCGCTTCATGCAAAAGGCCATCGAATACGAGATTGAGCGGCACATCGAATTGATCGAGTCGGGCGGGCGCGTCACACAGGAGACGCGCTTGTGGGACGACCGCGCGGGCGAGACGCGGGTGATGCGCTCGAAAGAGGAAGCGCACGACTATCGCTACTTCCCCGAACCGGACTTGCCGCCGCTCGTCGTCACAGCCGCCTTCATCGAAGAAGTGACGGCGCAGATGCCGGAATTGCCCGAAGCCCGCCGCCGCCGCTTCATGGAAGAGTACGGGCTGTCGTTCGACGACGCCTCGCAATTCACCGCCGAGCGCAGCCTCGCAGACTACTACGAGCGCGCGGCGCGTGCGGCTGCAAACCCGCGCGCGGCGGCCAACTGGATCAGGTCGGAACTGTTGCGCGAACTGGAAGCCTCTGGACGCACAGCCGAAGAGTCGCCGGTTGCGGCGGAAGAGTTGGGCGCGCTCGTGCGCCTGATTGACGAGGGCAAGATCAGCGGCAAGCAGGGCAAGGAAGTGCTCGTCGAGATGTTTGCGACGGGCAAGTCAGCCGCCGTCATCGTCGAGGAGCAGGGGCTGGCGCAGGTCAGCGACGCGGGCGAGATCGAGCGACTCGTTGACGAAGTGATCGCCGCCAGCCTGCGACAACTCGAACAATATCGCGCGGGCAAAGAGACGCTCTTCGGCTTCTTCGTCGGGCAGGTGATGAAAGCCTCGAAGGGCAAAGCGAACCCGAAGCTAGTCAACGAAGTGTTGCAGGAAAAACTTCGTCAATCGTGAATAGAAAGAAGGAACCTTTTCTATTCACGATTGACGATTGACGATTCACGGCTTTTTCGATTTACATTGTTTCAGGGGGCTTGAATGAATTTGCAAGGCAAGGCTGCAATCGTGACGGGGAGCACGAAGGGCATCGGGCGCGCGATTGCCGAGTCGCTGGTGCGCGAAGGGATGAACGTGTGCGTGAGCGCGCGGAGCGAGGAAGAGGTGCGGCGCGCGGTCAGCGAGTTGGGCGACGCGAGCGAGGGGCTGGTGACGGGCGCGGTGTGCGACGTGCGCGATTACGAAGAGGTGCGCGCACTGTTTGAGCACACGGTCGCGGAGTTTGGCGGCGTTGACGTTTTGGTCAACAACGCGGGCATCGGTCTCTTCCAGAGCGTCGAGGAGATGTCGCCGGAAGACTTCCGCGCCGTGCTTGAGACGAATCTCAACAGCGTCTTCTATTGCTGCCACGAAGCCATCCCCCTGATGCGCGCGCGGGGCGGCGGCTACATCATCAACATTTCTTCGCTCGCGGGCGCGAACCCGCACCCGCGCATGGCCGCTTATAACGCGTCGAAGTTTGCCTTGAACGGCTTCAGCGAGGCTTTGATGCAGGAGGTGCGGCACGACCGCATCAAGGTCAGTTACATCATGCCCGGCTCGGTCAACACCTACTTCGGCGGCGACGTGCCGAGCGCGGAGCAAAGCTGGCAACTGCAACCCCCTGACGTGGCGCGCGTCGTGCTCGACCTGCTGCGACACGACGAGCGGAGTTTGCCGAGCCGTGTCGAGATCAGGCCGAGCATGCCGCCGAAGAAATAGGCGTGGGCGTCAATGCGTCACGCACGGACGGAAGGCCGTAGTTAGAAGTTCGATCAAGAGGGGGGTTAGCAGGAGATATGGAAGCGGGCGACGTGGCAGATCAGATTATGGAGTTGAAAGCAGCGGGAGAGGAAGATGAGAGGTTTCGTTCGCGCGTGGCCTTGATGATCGCGTTCATGGCGATGCTGCTGGCGATCACGAGCCTCGGCGGCGGGAATGCCGCCGAAGACATCATGAACCACAACATCCACGCGAGCGATACGTGGGCTTTTTATCAGGCGAAGAACATCCGGCAGACTTCCTATCGCATCGCCGCAGACATGCTTGAGAGCGAGTTGCACTTGCACGGTACGACGATCACGCCGGAGACGCGGCAGCTTTTGGAACGCAAGATCGACCAATTCAAGGCGACCGCCGCGCGCTACGAGAGCGAACCCGACCCGCAAGCGCCAAACGACCCGCTACGCGGCGAGGGGAAAAAAGAGTTGTCGGCGCGCGCGACGGACTTTGCCGCGCAACGCGACCGCGCCCAATTGCAAGACCCGAACTTCGACTTCTCCGAAGCCCTGTTTCAGATCGCGATAGTGCTGGCCTCAGTCTCGATTCTCGCCACATCGCGGCTCATCATGAAAGTTTCCGTCGCCGTCGGCCTCGTCGCCACGGTCTTGATGCTCAACGGCTATTTCCTGTTTCTCAAACTGCCATTCTGATTCGCGCGGGAGGAAGCCACGAGAGATGGAAAAGTTGCTGCTACAAGCCGTCCTGCTCGCACTGTGCGGTCACTACGCGACGGGACTAGCGTGCGCGCAATCCGCGCCAGCAGGAACAGTCGCCCCTTCGTGCGGCGTGCAGGCGGCGAAGGCGACGACGCCCGCCGGGCAAACGCCCTCGCCTTCCGAGGCCGACAGCCTGAACGCCAAAGTGGTGCAGTCGTTCCGTGAGGGTAAATTCGACGAGGCGTCGGCGGCAGCCGAACGGGTGTTGGAGATCGTGGAAGGCGCGCTCGGCGCGAGCCACCGTTGTGTCGCGGATGCCCTCGCCAACCTCGCCGAGGTGAGACTTGCGAAAAAGGAGTATGACAAAACCGACACGCTCTACCGCCGCGCGCTCGCGATTTACGAGGCGGAGGGCGGCGGGAACGACGCGGCCATCGTGAGCGCGTTGGAGCGTCTGGTTTTTCTGTCGGCCTTCAAGCGCGACTTCGACAAGGCCGAGGAGTCGGCGCAGAGGCTCGCGGCGTTCGGGGAGAAGAGATATAAGCCGCAACAACTCGAAATGGCGCGCGCCCTGATCCCGCTCGCGGAGGTGGCGCGTCTGAAACTCGACAACAAACGGGCGCGGTCGGTGTATGAGCGCGTCGTCGGGATTCTGGAGCAATACGCGCCCGCTTCTTTGTCGCAGGATGTCAGGATTTCGCTGGCGAATTATCTGGGTCTGCTCTACGCCGAGGAGCGCGGCAACGACAGCGAGTTGACAGAGCGAATCAACAAACTGTTGGTCGCCATCTCGTCGGGCGCATCGTCCGGCGGGAAAGAGGTGGAGGGCGGCGTCATCAATGGGAGAGCCGTCTACAAACCGCAGCTGGAATATCCGTTTGCGGCCAAGATGTCGCGCGCGCAGGGCATCGTGAAGGTGAGAGTCACGGTTGACGAGACGGGCAGAGTGATTGCCGCCAAAGTCTTCGACACCTCTCCGCACCCCTCGCTGTCGCGCGCATCCGAGGCGGCGGCGCGGGGCGCGCGGTTCACGCCGACGCTGCTCAGCGGCACGCCCGTCAAAGTCAACGGCATCATCACGTATAGATTCGTCTTGCAGTAAGACGAAGGGTGCGAATTATTGCGAGCGGTTTTACAGCGCGTGACGCGCGCCTCAGTCCGCGTCGAGGGCGAGACGGTCGGCGAGATCGCCGCCGGGGCGCTCGTCCTGCTCGGCATCGCGCGCGACGACACGCGCGAGGACGCCCGCTACCTTCTGGAAAAAATCGCAGGCTTACGCATTTTTGAAGACGCGGACGGGCGCATGAACCTGTCTGTGGCGGAGACGGGCGGGGCGTTGCTCGTCGTCTCGCAGTTCACACTGTATGGCGACGCGCGGCGCGGGCGCAGGCCGTCCTGGAGCGAAGCCGCCGCGCCGGAAGTGGCCGCGCCGCTCTACGAATTTTTCGTGGACGAGGCGCGGAAGACTCTGGCGCGCGTGGAGACCGGAAGCTTTCGCCGCATGATGGAAGTCGAACTCACGAACGACGGGCCGGTGACGATTCTGCTCGACAGCCGGAAGCAATTTTGAGCCGGGGCGTAGCTGTCGCGCAGCCGTCGCGGTAATCAAATCGCGCCCGCTTCGCGCCGACGCGGCTTTGTGTTTATATATTCGTTTTAGCCATCAACAATATCGAGAAGGATGAGAATGATGAATCGTAACTTTAGACGTTGGGCGGTTGCGGTGCTCTGTCTCGCGTTCGCGCTCTCGGCGTTGGCGTGCGGGCAGGTGTCGAATTCAAACAGCGGGGCGGGCGATGATGCCGCCGCCGCGAACGTCAAGACGGGAGTCAAGCCGGAGGCCGACGCAGAGGCGGCGGTTATCGAGACGGACTTCGGGCGAATCGTGATCGAGTTATACCCGAACATTGCGCCGCAGATGGTGGCGCGTTTCAAGAAACTCGCGGGCGAAGGTTTCTACAACGGGACGGCGATCCATCGCATTGACCCGGAGTTAGGGATCATTCAGGGCGGCGATCCGAACTCGAAAGACAGCAACCCCGCCAACGACGGTATGGGCAGTTCAAGCGAGCCGAACCTCCCGGCGGAGTTTAGCGACATCGAGTACGTGCGTGGCACGGTGGGCGCGGCGCGCAGCCAATCGGAAGATTCCGCCAACTGCCAGTTTTACATCACGCTCAAACGCCAGCCCGCCTTCGACAGGCGTTACACGGTCTTCGGTCGCGTCATCGAAGGCATCAACAACGCCGACATCATCAGCACCGCGCCACTCGCCGAGGGCGCGCAGGATCGCCCGGCGGATAAGATCATCGTCAAAAGCATCACGCTCGCCCCACGCGCCAACTTCCCCAAATAAAAAGAAGACCGTGAAGCGTAAATCGTCAATCGTGAATAGAGAAAACCTGCTTTCTTCTATTCACGATTGACGATTTACGCTTCACGGTCTTTACATTAGATCGAGTCGTCTTCCGTTTTGGAGCGCGGGTCGAGTTCGAAACGGTCGCGGTCGCGGCGGTCGATCTTGTCTATGAATTCGAGTTCTTCATTGTCCTCGAAGTTGACGCCGACGGCGTGTGCGTTTTCTTCAACGTCCGACTGATCGGGCGTCGGGTTATCGCCAGAGACGGATTCCGTGCCGCTGTCGTTGACATCTTCCCAAGAGGCGTCAAGGTCGCCGCCCGCGTCGCGCGGCGAGGCGGCGGTGTTGTTGCGCAGACGTTGCGCGAGTTGTTCGGGGTCTTTCGGCGCGCGCGCGATCTCCTCTTCCATGAACTCTTCGATCTCCGGGTCGGGCACAAAGTTCGGATCGTTGCTCAGGTACTCGAAGTCTTCCGGTCTCTTCTTCGGCATCTTTCAATCTCCCCGTGCGATGAAGCTACAACACGCGCGACGCGGATTTGCGCCCCGCCGCCCCCGTGCCCTGCTCGCACTTATTGTTTGCTTGTTGAACTGCCGAGCAATATAGCAAATGCAAACTCGACGAACAAACAGGCGGCGCGGTCGGCCTCGGATGCGCGCGGAAAAAGTGACGCGCTTGACGTTCAAGGGAGGGGAACTTAAACTTGAACCTATTAAATTTTCGCCATCAATTTGAGCGCACGCGCCCGACGAAGCGCGCCCGTTTCGGCGGGCAACAGGCGCGCTCTGTAATTCGCTGAGCCTTTCAGCCGTGAAGGAATCTTGAAAACTCCGATGACTCATAATCTCTTCAATTCGCTACAACGCTTCGACGCCGGACAGTTCTATTCGCTGCCGCAACTGGAAAAAGAGGGCGTCGGCCCCGTCTCCAAATTGCCCGTCAGCATTCGCATCGTGCTCGAATCGCTGCTCAGGAACTTCGACGGCAAAAAGGTGGAGGAGGAAGACATTCGCGCGCTCGCCAACTGGCAGCCCAACGCCGAGCGCACAGAGGAAATTCCCTTCATCGTGGCGCGCGTGTTGTTGCAGGATTTCACGGGCGTGCCGCTTCTCGTCGATCTCGCGGCGATGCGTTCGGCGGTGGCGCGCATGGGGCGCGACCCGAAAATCATCGAGCCGCTCGTGCCCGTCGATCTCGTCATCGACCACTCCGTGCAGGTGGACGCGTGGAGCACGCCCGACGCGATTGAGAAGAACATGGAGATGGAGTTCAAGCGCAACCGCTCGCGCTACCAATTTTTGAAATGGGGCACGCAGGCGTTCGAGAGTTTTCAGGTTGTGCCGCCGGGGATCGGCATCGTGCATCAGGTCAACCTCGAATATCTGGCGCAAGGCGTCATCGAACGCGACGGCGTCTACCTGCCCGACACGCTCGTCGGCACAGACTCGCACACGACGATGATCAACGGCCTCGGCATCGTGGCTTACGGGGTCGGCGGCATCGAGGCGGAGGCCGGGATGCTCGGCCAGCCCGTCTATTTTCTAACGCCGGACGTGGTGGGGGTGAACATGACCGGGAGCCTGCGCGACGGCGTGACGGCGACCGATCTCGTCCTGCGCGTAACGGAGATTTTGCGCGCGGCGAAAGTGGTCGGGAAGTTCGTAGAGTTTCACGGCGAGGGCGCGGCGAGCATCCCGGCCTACGACCGCGCGACCATCGCCAACATGGCTCCCGAATACGGCGCGACCATCGGCTTCTTCCCCGTGGACGAAAAGACGCTCGAATATTTCCGCTCCACAGGCCGCACCGAGGAGCGCATCAATGCCATCCGCAGTTACTACGAGGCGCAGGGGATGTTTGGCATCCCGCGCGCGGGCGAGTGCCAGTATAGCCAGTTGATCGAATTGAACCTCGCCGAGATCGAGCCGAGCGTCTCCGGGCCAAAACGCCCGCAGGATCGCATTGAACTCTCCGACCTCAAAGCGCGCTTCAACGAACTGCTGCAAAAGCCCGTCGGCGAAAACGGCTATAACAAGGGGCAGGAAGAACTCGAAGAACGCTTCCCCGTGAACCTGAGCGCGGGGGCGGCGGCTGCGGCGGCAGGCGGCAACGGCAATCGCTCGTTGCCGGTGCTGGCGGGCGGCGGCGGCCAAGCGCCGGAGTCTGTCCCGCGCGGCGCAGGCAACGACAGCGACCGGAACACGAGCGCGCTCACCGAAATCGAGATGATGAACAATCGCCCGACGCCCGACCGCGTCGAGGGCGACGACACGGATTCGAGCAAGCAGCCCGACCTTGAACGCAACGCCCTGCTCGGCCACGGCGATGTGGTCATCGCGGCGATCACTTCATGCACCAACACCTCGAACCCGTCCGTGATGCTGGCGGCGGGCATCCTCGCCAAGAAGGCCGTCGAGCGTGGACTCAAAACGCAGCCCGCGGTCAAAGCGTCGCTTGCGCCCGGCTCGCGCGTCGTCACCGAGTATTACCAGAAGACTGGCTTGCAGCCTTATCTCGACCAACTCGGCTTCAACCTCGTCGGCTACGGCTGCACGACCTGCATCGGCAATTCCGGCCCGCTCGACCCGCGCATCGAAAACGTCATCAACGAGCATGATCTGGTGGCGGCGAGCGTCCTGTCGGGCAACAGGAATTTCGAGGCGCGCGTGCATCAGAGCGTCAAGGCGAACTTTTTGATGAGTCCGCCGCTCGTCGTCGCCTTCGCGCTCGCCGGTCGTGTCGATATAGATATGACGAGCGAGCCAATCGGGACGGGTAAGAACGGCGAAGACGTTTACCTGCGCGACATCTGGCCGACGCTCGAAGAGATCGGCGAAGGCTTGCGCGCCGCGACCGACCCGGAAGTCTATCGTCGCCTCTACAGCGACTTCGCCGAACAAAATCCGTTGTGGAACGAAATCCCCTCCGTCACCGGCGACGTTTACGACTGGGACGTGCACTCGACATACATTCAAGAGCCGCCCTACTTCGAGAAGTTCGGAATGGACGCGGGCAAGTTTTGCGACATCAGGAACGCACGCCCCCTCGCCATCTTCGGCGACTCGGTGACGACCGACCACATCAGCCCGGCGGGCGCGATCAAGCCCACGTCGCCGGGCGGCGTCTACCTGCAACTGCGCGGCGTCCACGTTGACGACTTCAACTCTTACGGCTCGCGGCGCGGCAACCATCAAGTGATGGTGCGCGGCACGTTTGCCAACGTGCGTATCAAGAACCTGATGGTGCCCGGCACGGAAGGCGGCGTCACCAGCCTGCAACCCGTCAACCAGCAGATGAGCATCTACGATGCTTCCGTCCAGTATCAGGCGGCGGGCATCCCGCTCATCGTCCTCGCGGGGCAGGAGTACGGCACGGGCAGTTCGCGCGATTGGGCGGCGAAGGGCACGCGCCTGCTCGGAGTGCGCGCCGTCGTCGCGCAGAGTTTCGAGCGCATCCATCGCAGCAACCTCGTCGGCATGGGCGTCTTGCCCTGCCAGTTCAAAGAAGGCACGAACGCCCAGACGCTCGGCCTCGACGGCTCGGAAGTCTTCGACATCACCGGGCTTGAATCGGACGAGATCAAACCGCGACAGGACGTGACGCTCGTCATTCATCGCCGTTCGGGCGAGACGGAAGAAGTGCCCGTCACCCTGCGCATAGATACGCCGATTGAGATTGACTACTACCGCCACGGCGGCATTCTGCCTTTCGTGCTGCGGCAACTGATCGCCGGAGAGTGACGACCTTTTTGTTCACCGCCGCAGGGCTGCTCGTCCTGCTTTTCGTGGCCTACGACGTGTACGCCACGATCCTCGATGCGAGCGGGCGTTCCGGCCCGCTCAGCGGTTGGGTTAATCGCTGCGTCTGGGTGGTGACGCGCTCTCTGGCTCACCGCTTCTCGCGCCAGCGTCGCCACCGGCTGCTCAATCTCGTCGGGCCGATGTTGATGCCCGCCCTCATCGTCCTGTACATCCTGCTGCTCATCACCGGCTTCGCGCTCATCTACCTGCCGCGCATGCCATCGCACTTCAACGTCTTGCCCGAGGCGACTAATGCAAGCTGGATCGATTCGCTTTATTTCAGCGGCGTCACGCTCACCACGCTCGGCTACGGCGACATCACGCCGCGCACGCCCTTCGTGCGTTTCTTCGCGCTCATCGAAGGGGCGAGCGGTTTCGCCCTGATCTCGCTTGCCGTGACTTATCTGATCACGGTCTACAGCGCGCTCGAACGCAAGCGCGTCATCGCGCTCTCCTTCTATCATCAGGCCGAAGAGGGCGCGGACGTGGCCGGGTTCATCACTCACCACTTCTTCGCCGGGCGTTTTCACGGCTTCGAGGTCGTGCTGCGCACGGCCGCGCGCGACATCAACGAGCTACAGGAGTCGCACGTCGAGCACCCCGTCATACACTATTTTCATCCCGTCGCCGTCCATAAAAGTATGCCGCGCGTCTTCTTCCTCATCCTCGAAACGTGCGCCGTCGTTGACAGTTGTCTCGACGGGGAGGAATACCCGGAGACGTGCAGCCACCCCGAAGTGCGCACGCTCGAAGCGAGCGGCCTGCACGTGCTCAGCCAACTCGTCGCCGCGCTCAACTTGCGACGCACTCGCCCGGTAGAAGACCCCGCCGTCACGTTGCATCGCCAGCAAAGACGCTACCGGCAGACGCTCAAACAACTGGCGAAGGCGGGCGTCAGGACGCGACAGAATGCCGACGAAGGCTGGGAAATCTACCGCGAGCGGCGCGAGCGTTGGGAAATGAAACTGCACGCTTTCGCCGATCACCTCGGCTACGATTGGGACGAAGTGACCGGCGATAAGGATTTACGTTACGCCGCTGCCGAAGAGGCGGAAGACGCGCAGTTGTAAAGCTCACGGCATCTTGCGCCTCCCTTTGCGTCCTTCACGTTCCTGCGGCGAGCGCGCTCGCGTCGAGCCATCCGCAAATGCGCCTCGCT
>DASPJG010000526.1:0-2962 GCA_035628755.1 Pyrinomonadaceae bacterium | reverse complement strand
CCGCCATGCCGTCCATTTTGGCCGTGACGCGATAGCGCGCCGCCTGCGGCGGTAGCCGGAAAGCGAAGTCGCCCGAACTGGTCGTCAGGCGTCCGTCAATTTTTTTGGCCGCGCCGTCCGCGCCGACACGCGCCAGTTCTATCTGCGCCCCGCGCAGGCTGTATCCTTCCTCGTTGAAGACGCTCCCCTTGATGAACACCAGAGAGCCTTCGTCAACCGGCAACACGAGGTCGCCGCCGAGCGAGCGCGTCTTACCGGCGACCACCTCGAAGTCTTTGATCTCTGCCACGCTCAAGCCCGGCTTGCGGAACGTGAGGCTGTAACGCCCCGGCGCGAGTCCCGCGATCTCGAATTGGCCTTTGCGATCCGTCATGGCAGCGGCTGCTTCGCGCTCGCCCTGCCGCGCCGTCACGCTGACGCCTTCAGCCGCGCCGCTCTCGGTTTTAACCTTGCCCTTGACGCTTCCCGTCGTCTTGTTCTTCTGCGCCGCGACGCCGAAGGCGAGCAGCGACAGTAAAAAGAGTGTGCCGGTAATTCTAAGTTTACTCATAGCTATGACGCGTCATACGCGATGCGAACTGTTTTAATTTTGGCGCGGCCAACTTGGTTCGAGGGGCGTCGATTATACATGCAAAATGCCGCCCTTTGTTACCTGCGCCGCCCGCGCGTCTCTCTAGTTGATGCGGCGCATGCCGCTCCCTGTTGCTTGCGTCACATCAACCGGGGAGGCGCGGGGGTGACACCGGAGCGAGCGAGTCCGTATAATGGCCGCACTCCCCGCGCGGTTGCCGCAGCAATCCGCGCCTGACCGACGTTGAAGTTGTCTGACAGGTTAGCTTTCGAGTTTTATGCTTCGCCCCCACAAAATTTCGCCGCCCGCGGCCTCTCGCTCTTACGGGCGACGACGCGCCGCCCGCGCCCTGCTCGTCGCAGGCGTCCTCGCTCTCGCTGCGTTCTTCAATTCCCTTCCCGTCACACGCGGCCAGCAGGCGCAGCCTGACACCCGGACGCCGCAGGAACGCCCGCCGCGTGCCGCGCCGCCGGACGTGCTGAAGGATGACGATGAAATTCTGCGCGTTGACACAGACCTTGTGCTCATCGACGTGACGGTGACGGACGCCGCCGGGCGACCCGTGCGCAATTTGTCGGCGGAAGATTTCAAAATCTATGACGAGGGCGTCGAGCGGCCTATCGCCTTCTTCAATGTCGAGAAGCGGCGCGGCGGGCTGCGCCCCGTCGCCGTCGTGTTCGCCGTGGACGTGTCGGGGAGCATGTCGCCGGAGGAGATGGAGCGTCTGGGGGCGGCGATGCAGTTGTTTTCGCGTCGCCTGTCTGACCGCACGTCGCTGTTCGCCGTGATGAGTTTTGGGATGAGCGCGCGCGTGCTGCAACCTTTTACGAACGACGAGCAGAAACTCGAACGCGCCTTCATGCGTCTCGCGCGCGAGGCCAACGGGCTTTCGACTCATACTTACGACGCCGTGGACGACGCCATCCGCCTGCTCACGCGCCACGCGCCGCGCACGCGCGACAAACGCCTGATGAAGCGCGCCGTAGTGGTTGTAACGGACGGCTTCCCGGTGGGCGACACGGTCGCGCCGAAGACCGTCATCGAGCGCGCCAACGCGGCGGAGGTGAGCGTCTACACGGTGACGCTGCCCTCCTTCTCGCGCCTCTTCACTTCGCGCGGCGGCACAGCTAAGGGAGCCAACGCCCACGCGCCGCTGCCGACTCCGCTCGACGTGAGCGAGTTGGCCGAAAAGACGGGCGGCGTGAACGTCTATGCGACGGAGAAAGATTTCGGCACGCTCTTTCAGACGCTCGCCGAAGAAGTGACTTCCTCTTACATTCTGGCCTTCTACCCGCCCGAAGAGAAGCGGCGCGACGGGCGTTTCCACCCCTTGCGGATTACAGCCCCACCCGGCCTCAACGTCCGCCAGAGCCGCCCCGGATACGGAGAAAAGCCGTAACCTGCGGGTCGCAGTTCGTGGATAGACGAAGACAGGTCTTCTCAATTCACGAGCGGCGATCCACGGGTTACGGCCTTTTACGATTCAAGGACTTTTAAAAGTCCTCTTCCTCGTCGTCGTCATCCAACTCGTCGTCTTCGACGATGTCGAGTTCGACGGGATCGAGTCCGACGATTTCGAGTTCTGTTCCGCACTCCTCGCACGCAACAGAGTCGCCCTTGTCGGCGTCTGTATCAACATGCACATCGGCGTCGCATTCGGGGCACGTTCCGGTTGGCACTTCGTCTACCTCCAGCGCATTCAGGAGGAGTGCCCTAATGTTTCGGGGAGACCTCCGCCTTGAAGTTTATTGGGTTGAACCAGCGACAATCTAACCGCGACCGCCTTTTTTTGCAACACTCATTTTTAATCTTCACCGGTAATTAACCCGCCCCTCATTTTGCCGCCGGAAAGCGGGACGCGCCCGCCGCACCGGGCAAAACGGCTGCTCCGCCCGTTTCGTCCCGGCCTCGCGCCTTCGGGCGGGCTGTTGGCGGGCGCGCGGCGGGTAAAAAAATTTCCGTCGCGCGTCCTTTTTCGAACGCGGTTTGCGCCTTATTAACTGACAGGAATTATTAGTTGACAGGAATTTTCAAACGCCCCATTCTCTTCGCTGCACTTTCAACTTGTGTGCGACGAAAAAGAGCGGGCGATATTTGCCGTCTCAAAAACGTCGCCGTCCCGAGCCCGCGCAGAGGTCTTAGCCTGCGTCCACGGTGCGGTCTGCCGAAGCCCTTTTAAAGAAAGCCGAGGAAGCCATGAAATCTCGCCCTACAACCGCCAAGCTCAGCCTGAGCCTTACGCTCGTCCTGTTGTGCTCGCTGAGCCTGCTGCTCACCTCCCCCACGCCCGTTAACGACGACGCCGACACGCGCGCCGCCGACGGCCAGACGCACGCAGGCTCGACGGCGACAACTGCGTCACCCGCCACTCCGCTCACGCAGGCTAAGGCG
>DASPJG010000525.1:0-2045 GCA_035628755.1 Pyrinomonadaceae bacterium | reverse complement strand
GCCCGCGAAATAGACGCCGTCAATTTCCGACCAGTAGGCGGCGCGGTAGCGCGCGTCGTCGTTCCAGAGCGTGCGCAGCATCGAAGGCCACGGGCGCGTGATGACGAGATACCCGCCCTGCCCCGCCGCCGTCACGGCCTCGCCCGTCTTCGCCATGATGTCAACTTCGATACCGGGCAGGGGCAGCGTCGCCGAGCCGGGCTTCGTCGGCGTCGCGCCCGGAAGCGGCGAGATCATGATGCCGCCCGTCTCCGTCTGCCACCACGTGTCAACGATCGGGCAACGCCCGCCGCCCACAACCTCGCAATACCACATCCACGCCTCCGGGTTGATCGGCTCGCCGACCGTGCCGAGCAGGCGCAAGCTGGACAGATCGTGTTTCGAGACCCACTGCTCGCCCCACTTGATGAAGGCGCGGATGGCCGTCGGCGCGGTGTAGAAAATGTTGACGCGGTGGCGTTCGATGATGCGCCAGAAGCGATCCGGCTCAGGCCAGTTGGGCGCGCCCTCGTACATCAAAGTCGTCGCGCCGTTCGAGAGCGGGCCGTAGACGACGTAGGAGTGGCCGGTCACCCAGCCGATGTCCGCCGTACACCAGTAGGTGTCTTCGTCGCGGAGATCGAAGACCCACTTCGTCGTGAGGTGCGCCCAGAGCAGGTAGCCTGCGGTCGTGTGCAGGATGCCTTTGGGTTTTCCCGTCGTGCCCGACGTGTAGAGGATAAAGAGCGGGTGCTCGCTGTCGAGTTCCGCCGCAGGGCAATCGGCTGAAACCGTCTCGGCCAACTCGTGCCACCAGTGGTCGCGCCCCTCGCGCATCTGAACTTCTGACCCCGTGCGCCTGACGACGATGCAGTGCTCGACCGTCGGCGTCTGCGGCAACGCCGCATCAACCGTCTCCTTCAATTTCACTTCCGCGCCGCGCCGCCAACCGCCGTCCGCCGTGACGACGACGCGGCAGCCCGCGTCGTTGACGCGATCAACGATGGCGGTCGCAGAGAAGCCGCCGAAGATGATCGAGTGCGTCGCGCCGATGCGCGCGCAGGCGAGCATGGCGATGGCGAGTTCAGGCACGAGCGGCAGGTAGAGCGCGACGCGGTCGCCCGCGACAACGCCCATGCGCTTCAAGACATTGGCGAAGAGACAAACTTCGCGGTGCAGTTGCAGGTAGGTGAGCGTGCGCTGCTCGCCGGGTTCGCCTTCCCAGATGATCGCGGCCTTGTTGCGTCGCCACGTCTGTAGATGACGGTCAAGACAGTTATAGGAAATGTTCGTCTTGCCGCCCACGAACCACTCTGCGTGCGGCGGGTTCCACTTCAACACCGTGTCCCATTTTTTGAACCAGTGAAGCTCTCCGGCCATGCGCGCCCAAAACTCCTCGGGCGCATCCGACGCCTCCGCGCGCAGGCGTTCGTAGTCTGCCAGAGACGAGATGTGCGCGGCTTGCGAAAAACTTTCGGCGGGCGGGAAGACGCGCTCCTCGTGCAGCACCGATTCGATGTTCGTTGTCGAGGAAGACATAAACTGCGCTCGAATCTCCTATCGAATAAGTTGGCGGCGCAGGGAAGCGCGCCGCAAATTAAAATTGCGTTGCTGGCGAGTGTCCTGTGTATCACAGAATCGCCCGACGCGACAATGACCGTGCGACGCGCGCACGTCGTTCGCGCGGAAGCGGCGGGGGCTTCATCAACTGCGGCTTGTCTGCCGCAAGCCTCTCCGGTAAAGTACGCTCCATCCTGTTCATTTCCACAGAGAACCCGAAGCAGCACACCATGAACCAGACGAAATCTTTTCTCCGCGCCATTTCGACCTTACTTTTGCTCGTCGTCTGCGCCGCCGACGCGCCCGCGCAAAGCAGAGAGACGACGAAGGCCGCGCCCGTCACGGACACCCTGCGCGCCACGACCGCCGCGCCGGGCGCGCGAGATGAACGCCTCTGGCAACGAACGCTCAAGCTGCAACGCTCGGCAATCGTCGTGGACTCGCACAACGACATCCTCTCGATCATGCTCGACGAGAACTACGACCTCGGCCAGTCGTCCGTCGGC
>DASPJG010000524.1:0-2363 GCA_035628755.1 Pyrinomonadaceae bacterium | reverse complement strand
AGGCCGAGGGGCAGCAGGTCTGGCAGGAGTTGAAGCCCTCGGAGCAGGTCGTCAAGATCGTCCACGAGGAACTCGTCGAACTGATGGGCGGCCAGTCTTCGCGGCTCGTCTTTACGAAGGCCACTCCGAACGTCGTGATGATCGTCGGCCTGCAAGGTTCGGGCAAGACGACTTCGACCGGCAAGATCGCACTCTGGCTCGCGAAGAATCAGGAGCGCAAGCCGCTGCTGGTTTCGACGGACGTAAACCGCCCGGCGGCGCGCGAACAGTTGAAAGTGATCGCGAAGGCGACGGGGCAATCGATCTTTGAAATGCCGGAGTCGAACAACCCGGTGGAACTGGCGCGCGAGGCTTACCGGCACGCGCGCGAAGTCGGGTTCGACACGCTCCTGATCGACACGGCGGGTCGTCTCCACATTGACGAAGAGTTGATGGACGAGTTGAAGCAGATCAAGGCTGAGACTCACCCGGTCGAAATCCTCTTCGTCGCCGATGCGATGACGGGGCAGGACGCCGTCCGCTCGGGCGAACAGTTCCACGCGCAGGTCGGCATCACGGGCGTGGTGCTGACGAAGATGGACGGCGATGCGCGCGGCGGCGCGGCACTCTCGATCAAGCAGGTGACGGGGCAGCCCGTGAAGTTCGTCGGCGTCGGCGAGAAGTACGATGCGCTCGAACCCTTCTACCCGGATCGCATCGCGCAGCGCATCCTCGGCATGGGCGACGTGCTCTCGCTCATCGAGCAGGTACAGGAGAACGTTGACCAGTCGGAAGCCGAACGGCAACTCAAGAAACTGCAAAAGAACGAGTTCACGCTCGACGATTTTCGCAGCCAGTTGCGGCAGGTGAAAAAGCTCGGCTCGTTCTCGAAGATCATGAAACTTTTGCCCGACCAGTTGCTCGGCGGGATCGGCATGCCGGATTTGGACGAGGAACAGTCAGCGCAGATGGAGCGCGAACTCAAGCGCACCGAGGCGATCATTGATTCCATGACGCGCGAGGAGCGAAGCGATCATCGCATCCTGAACGCGAGCCGTCGGCGTCGCATCGCGCGCGGTTCGGGCGTCAACGTCTCGGAGGTGAACGCGCTCATCAAGCAATACGTCGAGATGCGCGGGATGATGCGGCAGTTGTCGGGCGCGGGCTTGTTCGGCGGCGGCAGCGGCGGCGGCGGCATGAAAGGCCGCATGATGCGCAAACTCGGCGGCATGATGGGCATGCCCGACATGAGCGGATTGATGGGCGGCGGCGGAGACGGCGAAGGCGGCATGAACCTGCCCGCGCTTCCCCCCGGCGGCGGAGCAGGCGGCAACGGGCGCAAGAAACTGCGCAAGAAGCCGCGACACAAAAAAAGAAAGTAGTCAGCCATCAGCGTTCAGCCGTCAGGTCTAATCCGGCTGGCTGCTGGTTACTGATTGCCGATTACCACTTCGGAGGATAGAACTTTGTTAGCAATCAGATTGATGCGCATGGGCGCGAAGAAAAGCCCCGCGTATCGCGTGGTCGTCAAAGAGAAATTGTCGAAACGCGACGGGGCGTACCTCGAAAACGTCGGGACTTATAACCCGACGCGCAACCCCGCGGAAGTGAAACTCAACCTTGAGCGCATCACCTACTGGATCGAGCGCGGCGCGCAGCCGACCGACACCGTGCGCCAGTTGATCAAGAGCCAGTCGAAGGCGCAGGCGGCGGAAGTTTAGGCGGAAGTCCCAGGTCTGAAATCCGTTTGTTGACTTGGAACTTGCGACTCGGGACTTGAGACTGCTAATGAGAGAGACCGTCGAAATGCTCGTGAAGGCTCTCGTGGACGACGCCGATGCGGTGGACGTGCGCGAAGAGTTGGGGCGCGACCAGCGGAGCGTGATCATCGAGGTGCGAGTTGCACCCGACGACATGGGCAAGCTGATCGGGCGGCAGGGGCGCACGGTGCGCGCGTTGCGCTCGCTGTTTCACGCCGTGAGTTTGAAGCAGGGTCGCCGCTACATCCTAGAGATCATGGAATGAGCGAGTCGGCGAAAAAGCGCGGCGCGACGGGCAGTAACAGTGATAGTGGCGACGAAGAAGAGTTGATTGCCGTCGCGCGCGTCGTCCGCGTGAGGGGCGTGCGCGGCGAAGTGGCCGCACACCTGTTGACCGATTTCCCCGAACGCTTCGAGGGGCTTGCGGAACTCGTCGCAATAGACGCTGCGGGCGCACGCGAAACGCTCGCCATTGAAAAAAGCTGGCTGCACGGCGGGCGCGTCATACTGAAGTTTGAGGGGTACGATTCGCCGGAAGCCGCGCAGGCGCTCGTTGGCCGCGAACTCGCCGTGCCGGAGGCCGATGCGGTCGAACTCGAAGAAGACGAATTTTACGATTGGCAG
>DASPJG010000523.1:0-6532 GCA_035628755.1 Pyrinomonadaceae bacterium | reverse complement strand
CTCGTGCGGGAGGTGCTCGACGGGCAGGCGGCGGGCGGCCTGATTGTGGCGGGCGGCGAGACTTCCGGCGCGGTGTGCAGGCGGCTCGAACTCGGCGCGATGCGCGTTGGAGCGAACATCGAGCCGGGCGTGCCTCTCTGCTATTCGCTCGGGCGATTCCGCCTGCCTCTGGTGCTCAAGTCGGGCAATTTCGGAAGCCCGGATTTTTACGGGAAGGCCGTCGAGGCCGCGGCACGCGGCGGCCAGCCGGCGCGCTGACTTATGCTGCCCGGCGTCGCAATCCCCTGCGCGACACCGGGCAACTCTCACGCTAACGGGCTGAGAACCTGTAGATGGTCGTCGAGTTGAAGCGGCCACCCTTGCGCAAGACGGTTGAAGGGAAGTGCGGCTTGTTTGGCGAATCGGGAAAGTGCTGTGTCTCCAGACAGAAGCCGTGCCGCTGCCCGTAAGTCTTGCCGCCCTTGCTCGCCATCGTGCTCTCAAGATAGTTGCCGGTGTAGAGTTGCATCCCCGGCTCCGTTGTCCAGACCTCCAACACACGCCCCGTCACGGGTTCGCTCGCCGTCGCCGCGCGCCTGAGCGTTCCCGCCCGGCCATTGATCACGAAAGTGTGATCGTAGCCCCGGCCAAACTTCAACTGCTCGTCGTCCTGCTCGATGCGCGCCCCGATGGCAGTGGCGCGGCGGAAATCGAAGGGCGTTCCCGACACGCTTCGCAATTCGCCTGTGGGGATCGATTTTTCGTCTGCGGGGATGAAGCGGTCGGCGTTGATCTGGAGTTTGTGTTTGAGAATGTCCCCGTTGCCCTGACCCGCGAGATTGAAGTAAGCGTGGTTCGTGAGGTTGACGACGGTGTCTTGGTCGGTGGTCGCCGTGTATTCGATCTTTAGTTCGTCTCGCTCGGTCAGCGTGTAGACGATCTTGACCGAGAGGTTGCCGGGATAGCCTTCCTCGCCATCCGGGCTGAGATAGGTTAATTCCAACGCCGCGCCGCCGCGCGCGCGCAACGGTCTCGCCTTCCAGACGACTTTGTCGAAGCCCTTGAGGCCGCCGTGCAGATGGTTCTCGCCGTTGTTGACCGCCAGTTTGTACTCCTTGCCGTTCAACGTGAAACGCCCCCCGGCGATGCGATTGGCGTAACGGCCAATGACCGGCCCCACGTAAAAGGTGGATTGCCGATAGTCTTCGAGGGTGTCGTAGCCGAGCAGCACGTCTGCGAACCGTCCGGCTCTGTCCGGCACCTTGAGCGAGACGACGGTTGCGCCGTAGTTGGTGATCTTCGCCTCAACCCCACGGCTGTTCGTGAGCGTGTAGAGTTCAACCCGCTGGCCGTCCGCTTCACCGAACGACTCTGCCTTGATGGGTCGCGGTCTCCGCTGGAAGCCGCAGAACAGCACCACGGCAGAGGCCAGCATCAATATCGTTATCCCTTTGCGCTTCATCTCGATTTGCTTGTCTCCTCGCTCTTGACGATGTGGTTATGAAATCTGGCCGCTGGCCGGAAGCTCACGCGGGTCTTCAAACCGGGGCGACGGGCGTGGCCGCACATCTTAACCGAGTTCAACCGGCCTCGCCAAAGTAGCGCGCCGCAGCGTGCGTCGGGGCTTCTCCCCGAGGCCATCTCGCGCCCGACTTTGCGACGGAGCGTTTCGGTATGAGAGTATACGCGGCGATTCAGAGGAAGGCGGGGGTTTTTGCACTGATGAAATATCGCGCGTTTGGCCAGACGGGATGGAACGTCTCGGAAATAAGTTTAGGGACATGGCAACTCGGCGGATCGGAGTGGGGAGCGGTGGACGAACAAGCCGCGCTCGACACGCTCGGGGCGGCGGTCGAGCGCGGGGTCAACTTCTTTGATACCGCCGATGTTTATGGCCTCGGTCGGAGCGAAAGCATCATCGGCAAGTTTCTCAAGAGCCGCACGGAAGAGATCATCGTCGCCACCAAGCTGGGACGTTTCCCGGAGCCGGGCTGGCCGGAAAACTTCTCGCTCAAGTCGCTGCGCGCGCATACGGAGGCGTCGCTCGGAAGGCTCGGCGTGGACGCCCTCGACCTGACGCAGCTACACTGCATCCCCGCCGGGGTGCTCGGCGAAGGCGAGGTCTTTGAGTCGCTGCGCACCCTGAAGCGCGAGGGCAAGATCAAGAACTTCGGCGTCAGTGTGGAATCGGACGAGGAGGCGCGGCTCTGCCTCGCTCAAGACGGGGTGGCTTCGCTCCAGATCATTTTCAACATCTTCCGGCAGAAACCTGCGCAGTGGTTTGAAGAAGCGCGGAGCAAGGGCGTGGCGATCATCGTCAGGCTCCCGCTGGCGAGCGGGCTGCTCTCCGGCAAGTTTACGAAAGAGACGACCTTCCCGGAAAATGATCACCGGAACTTCAATCGCGACGGCCAGCAGTTCAACGTCGGCGAGACTTTCGCCGGATTGCCCTTCGCCGCAGGGGTCGAACTGACCGACGCTTTGAAGCCGTCAGTGCCCGCAGGGATGACGTTGGCGCAGATGGCTCTCCGGTGGATACTCGACTTCCAAGCAGTGACGACGGTGATTCCCGGCGCGAGCAAGCCGTCGCAAGTCGCGCGCAATGTGGAGGTCAGCGAACTGCCTCCGCTGGGCGCAGACTTGCACGCGCGCTTACAGGAGTTTTATACAAGTCGCGTCGCAGACCAAATCCGGGGGCCGTATTAAAGTTTCGCCGAACGTGCGGAGAGGCGTCTCTGCGTGCCCCTGTTCCCTTTCATGAAGATCAATCTTGCAGGCACGACGCGAGCGCGTCCAGATCGCAAACGCTTGTGACCTGCGCGCAACATCGACATCCTTTTCATGCGGAGTTCATCGTCGCTGCGACGCACGGGCACAACCGCGCCCGTCGCACTTCGTCGCCGCGATGCGGGCGCGAAAAATTTCAGACCGGCGCACACACTTTTGGTCGCCCGGTGATATTATCGGCCACGCATGAAGCGGCACGAGCGCGCACCCCGTCGCAGACGGACAGGCCGAAGGGCGCGCACCATCCCGTCAAAGTCATACCGAAATTTAACAATTTATTTAGGAGACGCACATGAAACTGAGTACCCGTATGGCACTTTTCAGCTTAACGCTGCTCTTGGCTCTCTCGGCCTGCCAGCAAAATGGCTCGCAGACCGGAGGCGGAGGCCAGGCATCGGGCGGGGGCGACAAGAAATTCGCCTTCGTGACCAACAACGCCTCTGACTTCTGGACTATCGCGCGACGCGGAACCGAGAAGGCCGATCAAGAGTTAGCGGACGTGACCGTCGAGTTTCGCATGCCCCCCGACGGCACCGCAGCCGATCAGAAGCGCATCATAGACGACCTGCTGGCGAAGGGCATCGACGGCATTGCTATCTCCCCGGTCGATCCGGCCAACCAGACGCAACTGATCAACGACACGGCCAAGCAGGCTCTCGTCTTCACACAGGACTCGGACGCGCCGCAGAGCGAGCGCGCGGCTTATGTCGGTACGGACAACGTGGCCGCCGGTCGGCAGGCCGGTGCGCTCATCAAGGAAGCCCTCCCCGAAGGCGGGCGCATCATGCTCTTCGTCGGCAAGTCCGACGCGCGCAACGCGCAGGAGCGCACGCAGGGGATCAGGGAGGCGTTGCAAGGCTCCAACGTCGAGATCATAGACGTGCGCACCGACGACACCGACCGCGTGCGCGCCAAGTCCAATGTCTCCGATACGCTCGTCAGATACCCGGAGGTGAAAGCTCTCGTCGGCTTGTGGAGCTACAACGGGCCTGCCATCGTGAACGCCCTGAAAGAGTCGGGCAAGACGGGTCAGGTCAAGATCATCGCCTTCGACGAAGAAGATGAGACGCTCGCCGGGGTGCGCGACGGCTCGATCTACGCGACCGTGGTGCAGCAGCCTTACGAGTTCGGCTATCAGGCCATCAAGATGATGGCGCAGGTGGCGAAGGGCGACCGCAGCGCGATTCCGGCGGACAAGAAAGTCATCGTCCCCACGCTCGTCATCAAGCGCGACGGCATCGAAGAGTTTCAACGCAAGATCAACGGGCTTCGCGGCAGAAGTTGATCGATGAGACGAATGAGGGGCGACGCGTAGCGCAAGGCGCGCGCCTTGCGCTACGCGTCACACGGGCACACAATTTTTTCAACCGGCCACACGATTTTTCAACATGACTCAGATTCTCAAAATGCAGGGCATCGAAAAACGCTTCGGGGGCGTGCATGCCCTGAGGGGAGTGGATTTCGACATCTCCGCGGGCGAGGCGGTCGCGCTCGTCGGGGAAAACGGCGCGGGCAAATCCACGCTGATGAAGATTCTCGGCGGCGTGCATCAACCCGACGCGGGAACCATCTTCATTGACGGCGCGCCCGCCCAAATCCACTCCGTGTCGGACGCCATCAAGCACGGCATCTCCTTCATCCATCAGGAACTGAACGTGCTCGACAACCTGGACGTGGCGGCGAACGTCTTTCTCGGGCGCGAGCCGGTGCGCGGCGGCTTTCTCAATTTGATCGACCGCAAACGCATGTACGCGGAGACACGCGTTTATCTGGATCGGCTGGGGCTGAACGTGCCGCCCGACACGCCGCTCAGCAAACTCTCCATCGCGCGGCAGCAGATGGTCGAGATCGCCAAGGCGCTCTCGCTGAACGCGCGCCTGCTCATCATGGACGAGCCGACTTCGAGTTTGACGCTGACGGAGACCGACCGCCTGCTCGCGCTCGTCAAAGAATTGAAAGCGCAGGGCGTCGCCATCATCTACATCTCGCACCGCCTGAGCGAAGTCGAGGAGATTTCGGATCGCGCCGTGGTGCTGCGCGACGGCGCGAACGCCGGAAGCCTCGCCCGCGAGGAGATGACGCATGAGCGGATGGTCAAGATGATGGTTGGCCGCAACCTCGATAATTTCTACCGCCAACCGAGCGGCGCGGGCAGTTCCGGCTTTTTACAGGTCGAACGCCTGCGCACGAGCCGTTACCCGCAGCAGTCGATTTCGTTCTCCATCGGCAAAGGAGAGATTCTCGGATTGGCCGGGCTGGTCGGTTCGGGACGCACCGAGGTGGCGGAAACGATCTTCGGCGTTGACGGGGCGAGCGAAGCGCAAATCACGCTCGACGGCCAGCCGCTTCGCGTCCGTTCGCCGCGCGACGCCATCAGGCACGGCATCTATCTCATCCCGGAAGACCGCCGCCACGCCGGGTTGATCACCGACATGATGATCAGGGAGAACGTCACCTTGCCCGCGCTCGGACGCTACGCATCGGCGGGTCTCGTCTCGCGCGAGCGCGAGCGCGCGGGCGCGACGAGCATCTGTAAAAAACTGAACGTCAAAACGCCTTCGGTCGAAGTTGCCGCCGGTAATCTGAGCGGCGGCAACCAGCAGAAAGTCGTGCTGGCGAAATGGCTCTCGCTGAACCCGAAGGTCTTGATCTTCGACGAGCCGACGCGCGGCGTCGATGTCGGGGCGAAGGCGGAGATTTACGATCTGATGCGGCAGTTGGCCGAAGCGGGCGTCGCGCTCCTGATGATCTCGTCCGACATGGAAGAAATCCTGAACGTGAGCGACCGCATCGCCGTGATGCACGAAGGCAAGCTGACGGGCATCCTCCCGCGCGAAGAATGCACCGAGGAAAACGTCATGCGTCTGGCCGTCGCCGCCTCGAATTAAGAGTTGATCTGCTTACTTGCCGACCATCGCTCAGCCCTTCGCGCCTGCGACGTGAGATTAAGACGCGAGGCGCGAAAAAGGTTTTGCCGCAAGCTCCGAGTTGCCGCTCGACAGCCATGCCACCAGCGACGGGCAGGCCGTTTGCCCGCGTAAATTTCCGAATACAATCTCGTCAGTTTTTGAACTGAACATCCTGTTCCCCAGTGAAAAAATGAAAAAAGAACTCGGAACATTTCTGCTCCTCGTGTTGCTCTGTATCATCGTCGCAATCTTGAACCCGCGCTTCCTCGCCGGGGCGAACTTGCAGAACATGGCGCGCCTCGTCGGGGCTTACGGCATCTTCAGCATCGGGTTGGGGCTGGTCATCATCACGGGCGGCATCGACCTGTCGGTCGGGTCGGCCTTCGCGCTGCTCGGCGTGCTGCTCTCGTTGATGCTCACAGGCCGCGGTTGGCCGGGCGCGGTCGCCGTCGTCGCCATCGTCGCCATCGCGGCTGCGCTCGGCGCGCTGCACGGCTTTCTCATCACGAAACTCAACCTGCAACCCTTCATCGTCACGCTCTGCGGCCTGCTCTTTTACCGTGGGCTGGCGCGCTTTATCGCCAACGACGAGACGATGGGCTTCGGCAACGCCGCCGGTTTCGAGACGCTGCGCGACGCCGCGACGGGCAACCTCTTCGGCGTGCCGACGCCGTTCGTCATCCTCGTCGTGATCAGCATCATCATGTGGTTTGTGCTGCACCGCTCGGCCTACGGGCGATACCTGTTCGCCGTCGGGCGCAACGAGACGGCGGCGCGTTACTCCGGCATCAACTCGCGCAAGATCGTCGCCAGCGCATACATCATCAACGGCGTGCTGGTCGGCATCGCAGCAATTA
>DASPJG010000522.1:0-10645 GCA_035628755.1 Pyrinomonadaceae bacterium | reverse complement strand
GCCTGATGCGGCGAGTGTCAATAAAATTAAGAATCACGCGCATTGGTTGCGGGAAAACGCGGCGAGATTGACATGGACTACAAAGGAGAGCGACGCCCGGCCTGTTTGTCGCCGGGCGTCGCTCTCCTTTGTGTCTTCATTCAGACGTTGAAAGTCCAGTTTATGACTTGTTAGGAATCTTCAACTCCTGACCGATCTGAATCTTGTCAGGGTCGTTCAATTTGTCTCGATTCGCGTAGAAGATTTGCATGTACTCGTTGGCATCGCCATAGAATTGCTTGCTGATCTTCGAGAGCGTGTCGCCGGATTTGACGGTGTAACTCTGCGCGTTCTGGCTGCCGCCGCCCACGGTCGCGGCCTGCGCCCGGCTCGAATCCACGTTGATGTCCGCCGTGATGTCGTCTAAGTTCGGGTTGACAAGTTTGATCTGATCCCAAAACTTGCTCTTGGCTTCATCCGAAGGCGCCGTGCCCTTGATGAAAAGTTTATCGTCCTGCACATGCAGGTTGTGAAACTGTATGTGTTGCTGGTCAGCCATGCTCAGAACCGACTGATACTTTTGCTTCAGCGTATCGAAGCGTTGCTGCGCGTTCGGCTGCTGCTGCGATTCGTCTGCGCCGCTGCCAAACATTTTATCCCAAAGCCCCATGAAGAGTTCCTCCTGATTAGAAAGCGATTTTCCAAACACCTCGAAGGCGTTCTCAGGTTGAACGTGCAACGTTCATACCACGAGGCGGAAGCCTCTCCCTCGTCTCCCACGCGCCTACTATTTTACTGGCCGGTTAAGCATAAAACGCTCTGGCGTGCGCTTTGCTAACTGGTCAGATGCAACCGATTTCATGGTGTGAAATCGTACACTGGCTGATTTCATCGCTGCTTTCGAGCAGTTTTTAGTATTTCAACAAGGTTACTCAGGAGGGTGTGAGATGGATATTATTGGAGCGATCATCGTAGGCTTGATAGCCGGGGCGTTGGCAAAGGCGATTATGCCGGGCAAAGACCCGGGCGGGTTGATCGTCACAATCCTGCTCGGAATTGTCGGCGGCATCATCGGGACTTTCATCGCGCGCGGATTATTTGGCGCGGGCGACGAACAGGGTCTCATTATGCGCATCGTGTTTGCCGTTATCGGAGCGATTATTCTGCTGTTCGGCTATAGACTTATCACAGGCCGCAACCGCACGACCGTCTAACGAACGGCCAGACGCGAACTCTTTCAATTTCAACGAGATAGAGTCAGTTCCGATTCGTCTCGCGTCGGAACTGACTCTATTTTTCTCCTCATCTCACCGGGAATACGCCTGTAAACCGTTGTGAGTGCGCGAATTACGATTTCTCTTCCCCACTAATAACGATTGTTACGAAATCTTCGCCGCACCCCACCTTTCAGACCACATTTTGCCGGTTTGTTTCGCGGTCGAATAATGTTTTCCACACCTGTGCCCGACTCTGCGATTCTGTATCTAGCTGCAAGATAAAGCAAATTCCAGGGCTTGCCCAAGTAGCGGATTTCCGTTCGCCGCCTGTTCGCCATTTTAAGCGCTTAAGAGCCGTTACTTCAAGTAAACGTTGAACTTAGCCGCATAAACCGTTGTAAAGAAATAGCTTTACAGTGTATTGGGCGCGTGCTAAATTCCCGCCACTTTGTCGCTAAATGTTTGAGCGATAAAGGATTGAACATGATCAAAGCACATCCTATTGTAGTGTCCCGAACTTGGCGGCACATTATCTTGAGCTTTTGACATAAACAGGACATAAAGAGTCCCGAAAAAATGCCCATTAAGTTCGGAACATCAGGCTGGCGCGCAATCATCGCAGACGAATTCACGTTCGCCAACGTGCGGATTGTAACCCGCTCCATTTGCAGCTACTTACGCACAAGCGGGGTTGGCGACGGCGCGTCTCTCGTGGTCAGCTACGACACGCGTTTTCTGGGTGAAAAGTTTGCGGCGGAATGTGTGAAAGAGGTCGCAAATAATGGACTGGACGCAATATTTTGCGACCAACCGACGCCGACCCCGACCATCTCCCACACGATTCGAGAGCGCGGCGCGGCTGGTGGAATCAATTTCACGGCCTCGCATAACCCGCCTGAATACAACGGGATGAAGTTTTCCACCGCAGATGGCGCGCCCGCCCTGCCCGAGGCTACCAAGCAGGTTGAGGCGTTAATCGCGGGCGCAAAGCCGGAGAGCGAAGATGAGGCGGGCAATAAAACGGCTGGGAATATTGAAGTCTACGACCCTCGTCCGGCCTACTTTGACGACCTTGAAAAGAAAATCCGTTTCGACGTAATTGCCGGTGCGGGCAAGACTTACGCCTACGATCCGCTGTGGGGGACGGGGCGCGGCTATCTCGATACGGCCTTGCGCAGCCACGGCCTCGAAGTGGAAACGATTCACGATTGGCGCGACGTTATGTTTGGCGGGCGTTCGCCTGAGCCGGACGATCATCATCTGGACGAGTTGCGCGAGGCGATGAAACGCGGCGGCTGTGTGCTCGGTCTCGCCACGGACGGAGACGGAGACCGTTTCGGCGTGCTGGACGCGGACGGCACTTTCATCACGCCCAACCAGCTCATCCCGCTCCTTTTCGATTATCTCGCCGAATCGCGCGGCTGGACGGGCGGCGTGGCGCGCTCGGTCGCCACTTCGCATCTCGTGGATCGCGTCGCCGAATCACGCGGGCTGCCTGTATATGAAACGCCTGTCGGCTTCAAGTTCATCGGCGAACTGATCAACGACGACAAGATCATCCTCGGCGGCGAGGAATCCGCCGGACTCTCGATTCGCGGCCACTACCCGGAGAAGGACGGCATTCTGGCCTGCCTGCTGGCGGCTGAAGCTGTGGCGGCGCGCGGGGCGAGCCTGTCGGAACAGTTGGACGAGTTGTACACGCGTGTCGGGCGACTCGAAGCTGCGCGCATCGGGGTGCGCCTGACGCCGGACATTCTGGCGACGCTGCCTGAGAAATTGAAACGCGACCCGGAAGCGATTGGCGGTCGGCGCGTCGCACGCACGAATCGCGCGGACGGGGTGAAGTTTATTTTTGAAGATGGTTCATGGCTGCTCTTGCGTCCTTCGGGGACGGAGCCGCTGGTACGCATCTACGCTGAATCTGAATCGGAACAAGAGTTGGAGGTGCTTCTTGAACAAGGCCGCAAATACTTACTGGACTGACTCGCGTCTCTCCACGCAACGCCCCGCCGCCCGTCCTCTCACGTTGGCTGCCCCGGCGCGCGAGATTTCGCGCGAGATTGTCGGCACGCGCGCGGAAGTGCGCCGCCGTGGCGGACTCATTCCCTCCTGGGCTGTGTTCACCATGATCCTGCTCGCTACCTTCGCGCTATGCGTGACGGTCACGATGCGCACGCACGCCGAGATGCGCAGCGCGGAGCAGAGGTTTTCGCAGATACGAACCGAAGTGCAAACGCTCGGCAACACGAACGATTCGCTCAAGCGCGAAGTGCAGCGTTTGCAAAATGACCCGCGCGCCATCGAGGCTGCCGCGCGCGCGCGTCTGAACATGGTGCGCGCCAACGAGTTTGTCGTGCCCGTTAATTAACAAACAGGCGGATGCTCTTTATTGCAGTGATCTGTGTCGCACTTATACCAAGTTCTGCCGGTCGCCCACCGTTCGCTGCCCGCTTAGTTTCTGCTCAGCGTTAGCTCCTTCCTGACCGCGCGCGGCTGCTCGATTTAAACGGGTAGCCGCGCTACTTCATCTTAAGATTCCCCTTCATTTTGTCGCCGGAAGATGCGGTTGACACCCCCGCAGTGGTCAACTAATATCAAACTCTATTTATCTCGTCATAAATTTTATTGACATCGAATCCGCAGAATTTTTGCGCGGGAGAGACAGGTAAAATCATGTCTGAAGTCAAAGAAATCGCATCGCCGGAACAGGCCGCCGTGGAGCGTTGGGAGGATGAGACGCTCGCGCCCGCGTTGCAGAAGCGTGCCGAACGCAAGAAGCGTTTTGAGACCGTTTCGCTCGACGCGGTCGAACGACTTTACACGCCCGCCGATGTGCGCGACATCAACTTCGATGAAGACATCTCTTTCCCCGGCGAGTTTCCTTACACGCGCGGCATACACCCGACCGGCTATCGCGGCAAACTCTGGACGATGCGCCAGTTCGCCGGTTTCGGCACGCCCGAAGAGACCAATGCGCGTTTCAAATATCTGATGGCGCAGGGGCAGACTGGCCTCTCCGTCGCCTACGATCTGCCGACGCTCATGGGCTACGACGCCGACGCGATGCTCTCCGAAGGCGAGGTCGGCAAGTGCGGCGTCGCCGTCTCGTCGCTCGCCGACATGGAGACCCTGTTCGACGGCATCCCGCTCGAAGCGGTCACGGTTTCGCAGACGATCAACGCGCCCGCGTCCGTCCTGCTCGCGATGTATCTGGTCGTTGCGGAAAAGCAGGGCGCGGACTGGCGCAAAATTTCCGGCACGCTGCAAAACGACATCCTCAAGGAGTACATCGCGCAGAAAGAATGGATCTACCCGATCCGCCCGGCGATGAAACTCGTCGTTGACACCTTCGAGTTCTGCACGCGCCATGTGCCTAAGTACAACCCGATTTCGGTAAGCGGCTATCACATCCGCGAGGCCGGTTCGACCGCCATGCAGGAACTCGCCTTCACGCTGCGCGACGGCATCGAATACGTGCAGTGGGGCGTTGACGCCGGTCTGGACGTTGACGAATTTGTTCCGCGCATCTCTTTCTTCTTCAACGCGCATAACGACTTTTTCGAGGAGATCGCGAAGTATCGCGCGGCGCGGCGCATCTGGTCGCGCACGATGCGTGAACGCTTCAATGCCAAAGACCCGCGCACGCTCCAACTGCGTTTCCACACGCAGACGGCGGGCGTCTCGCTCACCGTCCAGCAACCTCTGAACAACATCGTCCGCGTCGCCATCCAAGCTCTCGCCGGGGTGCTCGGCGGCACGCAGAGCCTACACACGGACGCCTACGACGAAGCGCTCGCGCTCCCGACCGACCGTGCCGCCCTCATCGCTCTGCGCACGCAGCAGATCATCGCTGAAGAGACCGGCGTCGTGAACACGGTCGACCCGCTCGGCGGCTCATACTTCCTCGAATCGCTGACGAAGAAGATGGAAGACGGCGCGCTCGACTACTTCGCCAAGATCGACGCGATGGGCGGCATGGTGTCGGCGGTTGAGAAAGGCTTCCCGCAACGCGAGATTCAGGAGTCGGCCTATCAATATCAAAAGGCCGTTGAGCGCGGCGATCAAACCATCGTCGGCGTGAACAAGTACCAGATGGAGGAAGACGGTTCAAAGATCGACATCCTCGTCATTGACGAATCCGTCCGCGAGCACCAGATCGCCCGGCTCGACGCGGCACGCGCGCGACGCGACAACGGCGCGGTGGCAAACGCGCTCGAAACATTGAAACGCGCGGCGCAGGCGGGCGACAACACCATGCCCGCCACCATCGAAGCCGTTCGCGCCTACGCCACGCTCGGCGAAATCTGCGACGCCCTGCGCGACGTTTACGGACTCTATGAAGAGCCTGCATTTTGAAAAAGCTGTCCGTTGTCGGCAATCAGTCGTCCGCTGCTTGAGATCGTTCAGCACTTAGCTCAAGACGGATCACGCAAGTCGGGCGACCACTAAACAACGGACGACGGACAACGGACAAATGACAGACAGGAAAATTCGCGTACTCGTTGCCAAGCCCGGACTCGACGGTCATGACCGCGGGGCGAAGGTGATAGCGCGCGCTCTGCGCGACGCGGGGATGGAAGTGATCTACACGGGGCTGCGGCAGACGCCGGAGATGATCGCCGCCGCCGCCCTGCAAGAGGACGTTGACGCCGTGGGCGTCTCGATCCTGAGCGGCGCGCACAACACGCTCTGCCCGCGCATCGTGCAGCTTTTGCAGGAGCGCGGGATGGACGATTGCCTCGTGCTCGTCGGCGGCATCGTGCCGAAAGAAGACGTGCCGCGCTTGAAGGAGATGGGCGTGGCCGAAGTGTTTCTGCCCGGCACGTCCACCGAAGACATCGTGACGTTCCTGCGCAGCAACGTGCGCCCGCGCGCCTGATTCTTCTCCAACCAAAACCCGGATGCCCGATGACGAGCAAGCAGTAGAGACGCGCCCCCTGGTGGTCGAAACACTCGGCTCAACCGTCATCATTCGTCTCAACCGCCCCGCCGAACGCAATTCCCTCACCATCGCCACACTCGAAGAGTTAGACAGGCTCGTTTCCGCGTTCTCAACTCGAACGGACATCTCAGCGATCATTTTCACGGGCACGGGCGACGCCTTCGCCTCCGGCGCAGACATACGAGAACTCCGCGTGCTCACGCTCGAGACGGCGAGCAAATTCGCGCATCGCGGTCAAAGTCTCATGCAAAAGATCGCAGACGCGCCGCAACTGACCATCGCCGCCGTCAACGGCTACTGCATGGGCGGCGGTCTCGACCTCGCGCTCGCCTGCGATCTGCGCTGCGCCGCCTCTGCCGCCGTCTTCGCACATCCCGGCGCGCGTCTCGGCATCATCACCGGATGGGGCGGCACGCAGAGGCTCCCGCGCCTCATCGGTCAAGCGCGCGCTCTCGAAATGTTTGCAACGGCGCGACGCGTGACGGCTGCGGAGGCGTTCGACATCGGGCTGGTAAATCGCATCGGCGAACCCGTGTTGGAGTGCGCTTTCGCCTTAGCAGAAATGCGCTCATAGCTCTGGGCGCGAGGCCGAAGCTGTTCTGATGATTGCCTGTTTGGCTTCTGCCGTCTCAAGTGAGCGACGCGTCTCGTCCGGCAGAACAACTTGACACGGGTTGAGCCTTGCGCTTATTTTAGATTTCGCGCCCGACAGTTTCCGGCGCGTCTGACGAACATGTTAATGCAACCGAACAGTTCCTATCGCTATTACTACTATTACGGCTCGCTCTCCGCACGGAGGGATGGGGCGGCGAAGGACTGTCGGCGCGTGCTCGTCATGTAGCGCAAACCAAGACGGATTTCTTGAACCGGCCACTTTCCTTCCGAAACGGGAGGACAAGTGGCCGGTTCTTTTTTTATTCCGCCTTCAGGCTCAAACGACGATGGAGTTTTAATCATGTTGAAGGAACAGCAGCTATCAATCGCTACCAGTCTCGGAACTATGGTGCACGACGACGATGCCCTGCCCGCATCTCTGCCGGAAGGACTGCGCGAGCACGTTAACCTCGACCCGGATCATCCCGGTTTTCGTGACCGTGCCTACCGCGCGCGGCGCAACGAGATCGCGGAGATAGCTTTTCGCTATGAGACGGGTTCGCCCGTCCCCGACGCGCCTTACACGCCAGAGGAGCATCAACTCTGGCGCATCGTTCGCGACGCTTTGAGGCCGCAACATCAAAGCCACGCCTGCGCCGAATATCTGAAATGCGTGGAACGGCTCGATCTGCCGTGCGACCGTATTCCGCAGTTGCGCGAGGTTTCGGAAAAGGTTGAAACGCTCAGCGGCTTTCGGCTCGAACCCGTCGGCGGGTTGGTCACGCCGCGCGTCTTCTTGGAGTCGCTGGCAAAGGGCGTGTTCCTGTCAACTCAATACATACGCCACCACTCCACGCCGCTCTACACGCCTGAGCCGGACGTGGTTCACGAATTGCTCGGCCATGCCGTGCTGCTCGCCAGTGAGCCAATCGCCGAACTCAACCGGCTTGTCGGCGAAGCCGTCAGGCGCACGCGCACGGACGAGGCTCTCGAACGGCTCGCGCGCGTCTACTGGTTCACCATCGAGTTCGGCGTCCTTCGTGAAGCGGGCGAGGTCAAAGCCTACGGCGCGGGCTTGGTGTCGTCGGCGGGAGAGTTGGATGCGATGCTGCGCGCGGAGTTGCGCCCGCTGGATTTGGAGGCGGCGGCGCGGCAAGAGTTCGACACCACGGTCTACCAGCCCGTCCTCTTTTGCGCCGACTCCTTCGAGAGCATGTACCGGAACCTGCGCGACTACCTGATCCGCTGGCCTTAAACCCGCAGCGTCGTCGCGGCGGCCTACTTTTTGAGGAAACGCGCGATGCCCTGTCGGCAATCTTCGGTCATGCGTGCGATGGCGTTGAGGTCTGTGCCAGATTGGAGCGCGGCATCGAAGGTCATGCCGTCCATGTGATAGAGCAGACGTTTGGTGAGCATCACGGCGGAGCGGCTCACGCGCTCAAACCCGGCGATGTATCGTTCGACTTCCGTCTCAAAATTCTCGTCGTCAAAAACATGATTGATGAGACCGAACGCCTCCGCCTCTTCCGCGCTGATCTCCGCGCCGCGCGTGATGAGTTCAAAGGCGCGTTTCTCCGAGACGTTGCGGCGCAGAATCGCCATCACCATCGCGGGCACGAAACCGATCTTCACTTCCGGGTAGCCGAAGCGCGCCGAACGCGTGGCGACGACGAGATCGCAGGCCGTCGCCAGCCCGCACCCGCCAGCCAGAGCGCGACCGCGCACGGCGGCCACCACAGGCACGCGCACGCGCCGGATGAGCGCGAACAATTCCGCGAGCGACCCTGCGTCTTCGAGGTTTTCCGTGATCGAACTTTCGGAGATTTTTTGCAGCGCGGAGAGGTCTGCGCCGGAGCAGAAGTCTGCGCCCGCGCCCGTGATAACGCAGACACGCACGGCGTCGCTCGCGTCGGCGCGCCGCAGCGCGTCTTTCAGTTCGCTGATGAGCGCGTCGTTCAGGGCGTTACGCTTCTCAGGACGGTTGAGGGTCAAGAGCGCGACCGCGCCCTCCACCGTGTAGATCAGTTGTGACTGCTCGTTCATATTCTTTCCGTCAGGACAACCGGCAACCTAAACATTTTTTTAGAGCCGCTCCCGTCAAAGTTCGTCCACGCGACTCCGTGGCATTGTACGCCCGGCGGCTTTTACGATTCGAGGAAACTGAGGAGCGCGGCGTTCACCTCGGCGTGCGACTCCTGCTGCACCCAATGATTGCTGTTGGCGAGCCGCAGTTCGCGGTAGGGCGCGTCAACGTGTTTGCTGACATCGCGCACGGTTTCCGGCCTGATGGCGAAATCGCGTTCGCCGTAAATGAAAAGTGTGGGGACGCGGATGCGCGCCCGTTCGGCCTTCGGCGCACCGGGCGTGAGAGAGAGATTTGCGAAGACGTTGGCGCGATAGTAATTGAGCGCGGCGGTGAGCGCGGTCGTGTTCGTTCGTTCGCTTTTTTGCCGGAGCGCGTTTTTGTAGACGGCGAGGTCTGTATCGGTGAACGTGCCGGGGCGGGAAGTCTTTTTGAACATGCGTTCGAGCGCGGCGAAATCGTTCGCGCTGATTTGCCATTCGGGCAGAGACGGGAGTTGGAAAAAGAGCATGTACCAACTGCTCAGGGCTTGCTTGAACATCAGGTTGGCGAGCCAGACGGGCAGCGGCGGCACTTGCAGCGACGCGACTTTCCACACGCGTTCCGGGTGGCGCGCCGCTGCCGCCCACGCCGCCGCCGCGCCCCAGTCATGCCCGACGACCGCCGCCTCGCGTGCGCCGAAGTGATCCATCAGGCCAATCACGTCGCCGACCAGCTTCTTTATCCGGTAGTCTTCCACGCGCGCGGGTTTGTCGCTCAAGTTGTAACCGCGCAGGTCGGGCGCGACGACGTGGAAGCGTTTGCCGAGTGCGGTCAATTGATGCCGCCACGAATACCAGCATTCGGGAAACCCGTGCAGCAAGAGCGCCAGACGCGCGCCCCGCTGCCCGCACTCCGCGTAGTGCAAACGCACGTCGCCCAACTGCGCGTAGTCGTGGCGCACGCCGGAGACGATACTGTCTGGTTCGCGGCTCATTGTTTAAAAACCGTGAATCGTGAATCGTAAATCGTGAATAGAGGAAGACAGGTTTGCTCTATTTACGATTGACGATTCACGATTTACGTTCTTCTCCCCTCACTGCTCCAATCCGAGCGAGCGGGCTTCTTCGTCGGGCACATCTATGAACATGCGGAGCAGCGCGGTGGAGAAGGTCTTGCCCTGCGCGTCGGTCATCAGCGAGAGCGTGCCGCCGCCGCCGAGGGATTCGTGCAGCAGGAAGTTGAGCGCGCCGAGGTTCGCAAGCTCGAAGCGTTCCACCTCTCCACGGCAAATGCCCTCGAAATGTTCTTTGACGCGCGCCGCCGTCACTTCGCGGACGAGCAGCGGGTAGTAGTCTTCGCGCAGGGCGATGAGACCGACATTGGCCGTGTCGCCTTTGTCGCCGGAGCGCGCGTGCGCGAGTTTGAGCAGTTGAACACGCATAATCAAGCCGAACCTTCCGTCATAATTTGATGAGAACCATGTAAGCCTGTTTCATCAGACATGAAACCTCTATTAAGTGGGATGCTGCCCTGAGAGCGCGAGCCAGTGGAAGCCAACGACGACGAGCGCGTGATTGATCGAACCGTCGCTGATGAGCCGCGGGATGTCGGCGAGCGGGACGAGCCGCACGACCGTGTGTTCGGTGCTTTCAATCACGGGCTTTTGGCGCAAGCTCACGTCGCGCGCGAGAAACGTGTGTATCCAGTTGTTGTGAATCGCGGGGTTGGGACGAACTTTGCCGAGACTGACGACTTCGCGCGTGGCGGCATAGCCCGTCTCTTCCAGCATCTCGCGTGCAGCGGCGGCTTGCGGCGACTCGCCCGCATCCACCATCCCGCCCGGAATTT
>DASPJG010000521.1:0-3356 GCA_035628755.1 Pyrinomonadaceae bacterium | reverse complement strand
TCGCGGATCGCCGCCTTGATCAGGCCCTTCGCGTCGTAGGCGGTCGAAGGCTCGACCATCTTCAGCCCGGCCGTGTTCATGAAAAACGCCTCGGCGTTCAGGGAGTGGAACGGCCCCGAATGCACGCCCGCGCCGCAGGGGCCCCGGAAGACCGTTTGCAGCCCCGCGCCCCAGCGGTAGCGACACTTCGCCGCGTAGTTCGTCAGCATGTCGAAGCCGGGCGAGATGAAGTCTATAAACTGAAACTCCGCGACGGGTCGCATGCCCATCAAGGCCGCGCCGCATGCCGCGCCGACAATCGCCGCCTCCGAGATCGGCGTGTCAATGACGCGCCCCTCGCCGAACTCTTCGATCAGGCCGTCCGTCACCTTGAACGCGCCGCCATACGCGCCCACGTCCTCGCCGATGACGAACACCGTCGGGTCGCGTTCCATCTCTTCCCAGATGCCCTGCCGGATGGCCTCGACAAACGTCGCCACGCCGCCGCGCGCCGGGCGATTCGATTTGTGCTCTTTTTTAACTGCCGTTGACATGTCGGTGAAAGTTGCCGCCTCTTATTTTACGGTGATCGACTGCGCGCTGTGGCGCAGGCTCTCTTTGTATTTTTCGTACTGGGCTATGGTCGAGTTGAAATTGAAGGTCAGCAGTTGACCTTCAAAGATGGTGGCGTAGATGTCGTTGTAGACGCCCGTGTCAATGGCCGCCGACTTTAAGCGCAGGTGCATCCACTGCCGTCCGTCGCGCGTGATGATCTCGCTCTCAAGCCATTCGACGCCGGGAATGATGCGCTCCCAAACCTCCTTGAACCCCTTACTCAAGTCTTCGAGCCGCGCGTTCTGAAGCCCGCTGCCGATAAAATCTACCGCCACCGAGACATTCTGCGGTTTATTACTGTAGACGAATTTCGGCGCTTTTTCCGCGCCTAAACGCCCGAACTTGAAAGCGATGTGCTCTTTCGACATCGGCTTGAAGCCGCGGGGCAGCACGAAACTGATGCGCCCGTCTTTGAGTTGCACCCGTTCCCCGCTCTCCTGCGCGAGCGTCGGCGCGGCAGGGGGTTCTTGCGCGAACGCCTGCGCGCACGAGAATGCGGCTAGCAGGACAAATGCGATGGCGTTGCGTGCTCGTCTCATAATCTCAATTGCCGCCGAAGATTTTCGGGCGAAACGCGGGCGGCACGATTGAGTTGTCGAAGACGCCGTAGGCGGCCTTCTCCGCGTCGGGCATCGGCGACTCTTCCGCCCACGCCACGTCTTCGTCGATCTCGCGCTGCACGCCCGCGACGATCTCGTCGAGTTGCGCCTGTGTCGCAATCTCCAGCGTCAACAGGTGGCGCGTGAAGCGATCCACGGGGTCGCGCTTCTCCCACATGGCGAGTTCTTCCGGGGCGATGTAACGCTGGTCGTCGTGCTCCGCGTGTCCTTTACGGCGGTAGGTTTTCGCCTCGATCAAGACCGCGCCGCCGCCAACGCGCGCATACTCCGCCGCGCGCTTCGTCACTTCGTAACAGGCGATGATGTCGTTGCCGTCAACGATGTGGCCGGGGATGCCGTAGCCCGCGGCCTTGTCTGCGAGGTTCTCCACGGCGGTCTGCAAGCGCGTCGGCGTCGAGTAGGCATACCAGTTGTGCTCGGCGATGATGATGACGGGCAGACGCTGGACGGCTGCGAAGTTCAGCCCTTCGTGGAACGCGCCCGTGCTCATGCCGCCGTCGCCGATGTAGGCCAGCGCGACGATCTCCTTTTGCTGCATGCGCGCGCCGAGGGCGATGCCGGTCATCACGGGGATCATGTCGCCGAGGTGCGAGATGGGGCCGATGAAGCCTTTCTCCATGTTGCCGAAATGGATGTTGAGGTCGCGCCCTTCGGATGGCCCCCACGCCTTCGCCATGTACTGCGCGAAAATCTCGCGCGGGCGGATGCCCTTCACGAGCACCGCGCCGAGATCGCGTATGAGCGGCGCGATGAAGTCACGCTTTTCGAGCGCGTAGCACGTCCCGACCGCCGTCGCCTCCTGACCCAGAGAGCGGAACACGCCGCCGACGACCTTCGTCTGCCGGTACAAATTCACCAGACGCTCCTCGACCAGCCGCGTCAGCAACAGGTAGCGATACAACTCAAGCAGTTGTTCGTTCGAGAGCGTCGTCTCCGTCGTACAGATCAACTCCTCGTCCGCCACGTTCGCCGCCGCAGCCGCACCGCCGCCGTTCGCGCCGTTGCCGCCCGCCGCGTCCTTCCGCCCCTTCGCCGCGCCCTGTTTCGACGCGCCTTTGCGTTTCGTCTCTGTCTTCATAATCGCAATCTCGTGAATCGTGAATCGTCAATCGTGAAGAGAGAAAACCTGCTTCATTCTATTCACGATTGACGATTCACGATTCACGGCTTTTAGAAATGTATCGTCAATCCGTGGATACCTTCGGCGGCCTCCATCATGGCTTCGGAGATGGTGGGGTGCGCGAAGATGGTGCGCCCGAGTTCTTCGGCGGTGGATTCGAGTTGGAGCGCGACGCCCGCCTCGGCGATCAGTTCCGTCGCGTGCGGCCCGATGATGTGGACGCCGAGGAGTTCGTCATATTTCGTCTCGCTGACGACCTTGATGAAGCCCTCTTCCTCGCCGAGGATGCGCGCCTTGCCGGAGGCGGAGAACGGAAACTTGGCGACTTTTACGTCGTAGCCTTCCTTCCTCGCCCCCGCTTCCGTCAAACCGACGGAGGCCACTTCCGGGTCGCAGTAAGTACACGAAGGGACGTGGCGCATGTTGATCGGCTGCGGTTGCTGCCCCGCGATCTGCTCGACGACGAGGATGCCCTCTTTCGACGCGAGGTGCGCCAGCCACGGCGTCGGGATCACGTCGCCGATGGCATAGACGCCGGGTTCGCCCGTGCGGCAAAACTCGTCCACCTGCACGTTGCCGCGCTCAACCTTAATCTTCGAGCCTTCGAGTCCGAGACCTTCGAGATACGGCATGCGCCCGACGGCGACGAGGAACATCTCCGCTTCGAGCCGCACCTCCGCGCCCTTCGCATCCTTGCCCGTCACCACGACGCCCTTATCCGTTTTCTCCATCCGCTCAAGGCGCGTGCCGAGTTGTTGTTTGATGCCCCGCTTGCGGAACGATTTCTCCAACTCGACGCACACTTCCTCGTCTTCGAGCGGCAACAGGTGCGGCATGAGTTCGACGATGGTGGTCTCCGTCCCGAAGCGCGAATAGACCGAGGCGAACTCGACGCCGACCGCGCCCGCGCCCATCACGATCAGGGACTTCGGCACTTCCTTGAGTTCCAGTATGTGGTCGCTGTTGACGACGCGCACGCCGTCCGTCTCGAAGCCCGGTATGGGGCGCACGACCGACCCGGT
>DASPJG010000520.1:0-3808 GCA_035628755.1 Pyrinomonadaceae bacterium | reverse complement strand
CGCGGCGCATCGCCTACGTGCCGCAGACCTCGGCCAGCGTCTTTCCGCTGACCGCGCTCGAAGTGGTGTTGATGGGACGCAGCCCTTACACGTCGCGGTTTCGTTTCGAGAACGAGCGCGACCTCGCCGTGGCGCACGATGCGCTCGCGGCGGTTGACGCCGCGCACCTTGCCGCGCGCAGCGTGACGGAGTTGTCGGGCGGCGAGCGGCAACTCGTCGCGCTCGCCCGCGCGCTCGCGCAAGAGCCGGAGTGCCTGCTGTTGGACGAGCCTTCAGCCGCGCTCGATTTGAAGCACCGCGCGGGACTGATCCGCCACCTGAGCCGCCTGCGCGACGAACGCGGCATCACCGCGCTCATGGTGACGCACGATCTGCAACTGCTCGACCCGGCGTTCGATCAAGTGTTTGCGATGCGCGGCGGCGCGGTCACGGCCTCGGGCACGCCCGCCGAAGTTTTGCGCGATGAAGTGCTCGCTGAAGTTTACGCAGACGAGCATGTGCGCGCGCGGCGGGCTTTCGGGCGGACGTTCGTGTGGTCGGAGTAAATACGCAAGAGAGCGGCGCGCGAGATGCGCCGGAGATGCGCCGGAGATGGTAGACACGATTTGATTTCAAGCCGAGGTGCAAAAAACGGCGGGCAAAAACCGGCGGCGGCGCGTTTGCCGCGCGCATTGTTGATGCTTGCGGCGGTGCTCGTCGTCTCGACTGTGGTTGCGCTGTGGGCAGGTTACGCGCCGATTGCGTTCGCGGACTTGCGCGGCGACGAGACGGCGCGCCTGCTCTTTTTTCGCCTGCGTTTGCCGCGCGTGTTGATGGCGGGAATCGTAGGCGCATCGCTGGCGATGGTGGGCGCGTCGCTGCAAGCCCTGTTTCGCAACCCGCTCGCAGAGCCTCTGACGCTCGGCGTCTCGGGCGGTGGCGCGCTCGGCGCGAGCCTTGCGATTGCCTTCGGGTTCGGCGCGAAGGTGGCGGGCGTGCCGTTCATTTTTCTCGCGGCGTTTGCGGGTTCGGGCGCGGCGATGCTCGTCGTCTATCGCCTCGCGCGCACGGGCGCGGTCGTGATGCCGGGCGCGCTGCTGCTGGCGGGCGTCGTCTTAAACTTCGTCGCGGCCTCTTTCGTCGTCATCATTCAATACTTCACGGACTATTCGCGCGCGCTGCAAATTCTGCGCTGGACGATTGGCAGCCTCGACGTGGTCGGCTTCGACCTCATCTGGCGCATGCTGCTTTTCCTAGTGCCTGGCTGGATCGTCCTCGCGCTCATGGCGCGCGACCTGCACCTGATCGCTTTGGACGAAGAGACGGCGGCGAGCCTCGGCGTCAACGTGCGCCGCAGCGAGCGTCTGGTGTACGCGGCGAGTTCTTTAATCGTCGGCGTGACGGTGGCGGTCGGCGGCACTATCGGGTTCGTCGGGTTGATTGTGCCGCATGCGGTGCGGCTGCTGTTCGGCGAAGACGTGCGCGTGATTCTGCCGTGCTCGTTTCTGCTCGGCGCGGCGTTTCTCATGCTGGCCGACGCGGTGGCGCGCACGGTCTTGGGCGTCGGCGAACTCCCGGTCGGCGCGATCACCGCGCTCGCGGGCGGCCCCGTCTTTTTGTGGTTGCTCAGGCGGCAGCAACGCCTCACGGCAATGTGAACTTAGAGCTTGACCGGACACGTTTGGCGAGCGGATTTATTTGCCCTGAGGCGAGGTAGAGCTTATAGTGCGATTCAATATCGGTTGGCTCACCGAAGATAGGAGTTAATATGATTCGCTCAAAGATTGTCCTCACCTTTACGCTGTTGACATGGTCTTGCATGCCGGAGAGTGGCGAACGTCCTCAGGCTTTGCCTTCGCCGGAAGTGGTATCGGCGGTTAAGCCTCAAACAACCGCAGGCACCGATAGTGAATGTGAAAACGTTTCCAAAGTGCTTGGCTACGCGGTTCTGCATTTTGACGGGACGACCGCTGTCCCTCTATTCGCTAAGCCGGATTCTTCCGGACAGCCGGTTCAAGTAATTCGGTTCTACGACAATCCGGCAACGAATAGTACGGACTTCCGGGTCGAGGGTGAGGGAATTTATGCGCAGCTTCGTCCGAAGGGGATGAAAGTGGATTACGGCGTCTTCCACCTATCTGTCCTCAGCAGGCGCGGCGGATGGCTTGAAGTAGTTGACGAAGAAACGGGCACAACGCGCTGGCTGCAAGAAAATAAAACCGTCGAATTTAGAAACTGGCTAAAGTACATGCAGGAATCATTTGCGGTCGGAGCCCATGGGTCGGACGGCAATCCACTCCGTCTTAAACCGGCTGATGATGCAAAAGAAGTGAAAATGATCGGGAGCGGCTGTTTCAAAGTTGAGGAAATGCGCGGGGATTGGATCAAGGTGGTTCAGCAACCGCATTGTGAGGAAGTCAAGGTAGTGACGCCGGCGACGGGTTGGCTCAGGTGGCGTGATAAGGGCGGGTGTATGCTGGTTAGCATTTATCCTTTTGCATAGAGTCGTGCGCGGGATGTCAGCTTAGATATTCGGTAATGTTATGAGCATAGCGACGAAGGCGGGCGATAAAGGCCGGACGGGCTTGATCGGCGGCGAACGCGTGTCGAAGGCCGACCTGAGGGTCGAGGCTTACGGGACGATTGACGAGTTGACTTCGCTGATGGGCTTCGCGCGTTCGATCTGCGACGACGCGGAGGTGCACGATTTGACGAAGGAGATTCAGCGCGAGTTGTTCGCGGTGAGCGGCGGGGTGGCGAACCCTCTGGGCGCGCAGAAAGAGCCGCCGTATGTGTCGGAGGCGATGGTCGAGACTTTGACCGCGCACGTCAATCGAATCGAAAGCATGGAGGGCATCCTGTCGGATTGGTCGTTGCCGGGCGAACACGCGGCGGCGGCGGCCTACGACGTGGCGCGCACCGTCTGTCGCCGCGCCGAGCGCGCGGTGGTGCGTCTTATCGAATCGGGCGAGGAAGCCGCGCCGCAGACCGTAGCTTACCTGAACCGTCTCTCCGACCTGCTCTGGCTCTTAGGCCGTTTGCTCGAACTGCGCGCGGGGGTGGACGCGCGCCTGCGCGACGACGAACACAAGGGGGCGCGCTGGTCGCGCGCGTGGTAGAGCGGTTTTAGGTTTCAAGTTTCAGCTTCGAGGTTTCAGGTCTGCGCGGTCTCCGTTCCGCAACTTGAAACCTCAAACTTCCTCACCTGAGCGTCATGATCACTTGGCGTTCGCGCGCGCCGTCAAACTCGCATAAGAAGATTCCCTGCCAGCGTCCTAAGAGCAACTCGCCTTCGTGAAAGGGAATGGTGAGGCTCGTGCCGACGAGGGTGGTCTTGATGTGCGCGTCTGAGTTTTCCTCGTTGTGGCGGAAGCCCATGCCGTGTTGGGGGATGAGGGTGCGCAAGGCGTGGAGCATGTCGCGGGGCACGTCCGGGTCGGCGTTCTCGTTGATGGTCAGCCCCGCCGTGGTGTGCTGCACGTAGAGCACGCAGACGCCCTCGCGCGCGCCTGACGCCGTGAGCCTGCGGCGCACCTCGTCCGTGAACTCGACCAACTGCTCGCGCTCGCGCGAACGCACTTTGATGATCTCCATACGCGCTACGCTCCTGATGCGGCGATAGACGAAAAATTTTAAGTTCGGGCGGGCGAGGCCGGATGTTCGCCGCGCGCGTTTTTACCGCGCGCGCCTTTGGCCGTCGTTTCAGTTTTGCGCCGGGACGTGCGGCGCAGCAGCGGGAGACGGATGCGAAAGGTCGCCCCGCGCCCCTCGCCTTCGCTTTCCGCCGCGACCGTCCCGCCGTGCAGTTCAACGAGGCCTCGGCCTCGCC
>DASPJG010000519.1:0-8004 GCA_035628755.1 Pyrinomonadaceae bacterium | reverse complement strand
AAGTAAGAGGGGATGAAGAGGAGCGAGATGACGATGCGCCCCAGCATGTAGCCGAAGACGAGTTGGAGAAACTGAAAATTACCGCCGCGCGCGAACACCACGCCGGGCACGGAGATGAACGTGATGGTCGAAGTCTCGGTGGCGACGATGGAGGCGGCGATTGCCCACCACGGCACGTTGCGGTCGCCGAGAAAGTAGTCGCGCGTCGTCTCCTGTTTGCCGGAGAACCAGACGCCGAACAAGGTGATGGCGGCCAAATAGCCGAAGATGATCAAGAGGTCGAGCGCGCTCATAGTTTCAGGTCGAACGGTCGCGGCAGGCGTTCGTCAGGCTGCGGCCTCCGCGTTCCAGATGTCCACAGGGCAACGCCATTCGCCGTCCGTTTCCCGACGCCGGAGCTGTCGGCGCGCCCCCCGGTTGTGTGTGGGCGTCGCGCCGCAGCAGCCGTGTTTGTTCCGCGCCCAAGTCTATGTCGTATCTCCCTGCGGCGCGATGCGCTACCGGCAGTACGCTTGCGGTCTAACGCGCGCTCGCCGCTTTCAGGTAGTCGCGCGCCTCTGCGAGTTCGGCGGTGCGCGCGTCGGCGCGTTCCTGCGTGCGCAGGTAATCGCTGTAGGCGCGGGCGGCGAGCTTGGGGTCGGTGCTTTTGGCTGCGCGGGCGAGTCCGAGCAGCGAGCGCGGGCGATTGGGCTGGCGCAGGAGCGCGGTCTTGAATTGCGCCGCCGCTTCCTCCGCGCGTCCTGCGCCGAGCAACACGTCGCCGAACAACTCGTGCGAAGGCTTGATCATGTCGGGCGGCCCTGAAGGCGGACGGAGCGACTCTTCCAACGCGGTCGCGCGGCGCAACATTTCTATGGCCTCTTCAAGCTTGCCCGCGTTCGCACGCGCCAGCGCGGCGACTTCCAACTCCATGATCTCGATCATCTCGGGGCTTAGATAGCCGCCCCCTTGACCGGACTCCCGGCGCAGCACGCGCATTTCGGCGACGTATTTATCCGCCTCCGTCATGTTCTTCGCCGCCGCCAGCCCGCGCAGGTACGCGCCGTACAACCGCCCCGGCGTGGCTCGCGGCGACTGCGCCGTGAGCGAGGCCGGGGTGATGCTGGCGGTCGTCGGTTTGGCCGCGACGTGGCACGAATCCGCACCGACCTCCTTTTGCGCAGGGAGCGAGGCCGATTTCGCTCCCGGTTGGGGGAAGAGTTTTTCGATCAAATCCCAACGCTCTGTCTCCGCGATGAAGACGGCGTAGATGTAGGCCGCGCCGCGGATGGGCGCGCCGAGTTCGGCGACCGATTTCTGCATGAGCGCGAGTTGCGCCTCCGCCTCGCGGATGCGACCCTGCTGCAGGTAGACGTACTCCAACCAACTCAGGCTGTGATAATCGCGCCGCTCGATAGAGTAGTTTTTGCGCCTGACCCACGCGTCCGAAGTCGCCCACGATGATTCGTTGGAGGCGGCGGCTTCCGGCCACATGCCGAGTTGGATGAAGATGTGCGAAGGCATGTGGCGCGCGTGGTGTGCGTCGGGCGCGATCTCCGCGTAACGTCTGGCGGCGGGCAGGGCGATGATGGCGTGCTCCGGGTCGTCGAAGGCGTGGATGATGTAGTGCGCCGCGCCGGGATGGTTCGGGTTCTTCGCGTAAACGTCGAGCGCGATAGCCCCGGCCTGCGCCTGTAGGCGATAGCCCTTATCCGTCGGGCGCACCGCGCCGAGCAGCGAGAGCGCGTAGAAAGAGGCGGCTTCCAAATCTTCCGGGTAATCTTTGTAAAGCTTCTCCATCGCGGCGGCGTAGGCGAGATTGCGCGCGTGCTTGTCGCCTTCGCCGTAGAGAGCTTTGACGGCGTTGATATAGGCCCACTCGCGCGGCGTCAGTTTTGCGTGGGCGGGGATTTTGGCGAGAGCCTTGCGCGCGGCGTCGGCGTCCTGCTCGTTCCAGAGCGGGTGGTTGTGCGTCATCGCCTCGCCCCAGTAGCCGAGCGCGAAGCCGGGTTCAACTTTCGTCGCGGCCTGAAACGCCTCCAACGCCTCCTCGTACCAGAAGGAGTGCAGGGCGGCGACGCCGCGCAGGAAGTGTTCCTGCGCCGCACGCGAGCCGGAAGTGGGAAAATCAATTTTGCCGAGCGCGCCGCCCTGCGACTGTTGCGGCGGCGCTGCGAACGCGGCAGCCGTCAGGCACGCCGAGACGCACAGCGACATCAACACCTTGTAAGAAGCACGACGTAGAGACATGGTTATTTCTCGACTTTCCGGTTAAAGAGGAATGCTGGCTCTGCTTCTACCCTCAATTCCATTGCGAGTCAAACGCGGCACGCGACCTGCGCGACGGGGCGAGATGGTTCGTCAATCAAAGTACGACGCGCGACCGCTCGCCGTGCGCCCGTGCTACCCGATCAACTTGCCGAGCGTGCGTATGCGCGGGCAGGTGCTGTCGGGATAGAGATCGAGCGGGTCGAGCAGGATGGCGCGCATACCGACGGAGAGCGCGGCAAGCGCATCGTGCGCGTAGGAGTCGCCGATAAAGACGGCCTCACGCGCATCCAGCCCGAGCCGCGCGAGCGTCAGGTGAAAAATCGCCGGGTCGGGCTTGCGCTGCCCGACGACGTGCGAGTCGATCAACAGGTCGAAGTACTGTTTGAGTTCGACGAGTTCGAGCAGTTCGTCCAGCCTGCCGTCTTCCGTGTTCGAGATGACGGCAAGACGGAAGCCCGCCTCTTTGAGCGCGCCGAGCACGCGCGCCGCTTCCTCGTCGGGCGCGCACCAGAGGTGACGCTCGGCGTGCGTCGCATCTATCTGATCGCTCAGGGCATCGCAGATCGTATCGTCAATTTCGAGCGCGCGGTAGACGCGGCGAAAGACCCAGTTGCGTCTTCGTGAATCCTCCGGCGCAGGCTCGCCCCGCTGCATCCCCGCATCCACCGCGCACATCATCTCTTTGAACTTGCGCCCCAACTCCGCGGGCTTGAACTCGCGCCCCGCGCCCTTCGATGCCAGCCGCGCCAGACGCTCCCAATCAGGATGCAGCAGAGTCCCGCCGACATCGAACAGCACGGCGCGCACGCCGTCGAGAGAAGGATGCAGAACGGTGTGCGCCTTCACTTGATTCGTGGGCATATCAACTTTGTCAGGTTCAATGTTTTCGTCCGGGCGCATTCCGAATCCGCGCTCTCAACTCAGGTTGAATTGATTCTACGACAAATGCTCCCCGCTTTGTAAAAGTTGTTCGATTGCACGCCCCACGATGCCCCGCTCAGAAGCGAGCGCACGTTCGGCCTCCGTGCGCGTGCGCCCCGTCTTTTGCATTACGAGCGCGGTCGGCAGGTCGTCTCCGGCAGCCGCAAAGCGGGCGCGCGCCGTCGCTTCGTCAAGCCCAGTCTCGGCCTGAAAGATACGGCGCGCACGCTCGCGCAATTTTTCGTTGCGCGCCGACACGTTCGTCATGCGGTTGCCGCTGACGTAGCCGAGGCGGATCATGGTCGCCGTCGAGAGCATGTTGAGCACCATCTTCTGCGCCGTGCCCGCCTTGAGTCTGGTCGAACCCGCGATCACTTCCGCCCCGACCACAGGCACAATCGCCACCTCCGCCGCGCGCGTCAGCGGCGACTCCGGCACACATGTGACGCACGCCGTGAACGCGCCGAGAGCGCGCGCGTGCTCAACCGCCCCGACGGTGTAAGGGGTGCGCCCAGAAGCAGCAATGCCGACAACCGCATCGCTGCCCGTCGCCCCGCGCGCGTCGAGGTCGCGCCCGCCAGCCTCGCGGTCGTCCTCGGAAGCTTCCACCGCGCGATAGCAAGCCTCGTAGCCGCCCGCGATGATTCCCTGCACCAACTCCGGCGAGACGCCAAACGTCGGCGGGCATTCCGCCGCGTCGAGCACGCCGAGCCGCCCGGACGTGCCGGTGCCCACGTAGAACAGACGCCCGCCGCCGCGCAAACGCTCGACGATGCCATCAACCGCCCGCGCCACCTCCGCGCCGACGCGCCCCACGGCCTGCGCCACCAGCGCGTCCTCTTCGTTCATCAAACGCACGATCTCCGCCGCGCCGAGCGCGCTGATGCCCGTCGTGCGCGGGTTCTCCTGTTCAGTGATGGGAAGGTCGTTCATAAGTCTCAAGTCTCAGGTCTCAAGTCTCTCGATTTAACTTGAGACCTGAGACCCGGGACTTGCAATTCAGCCCGCGAGGGCGAGGCGACGCATCTGTTCGCGCGCCATTGCGGCGGCGGCGAGGGCGGGCGGGAGTTGGGGCGGCGAAAGAAACGCGTGTGGCGCGACCCGTCTGATGCCCGCCCGCAGCGGAGCAAGCACGAGTTCGCCCGCGCTGAAGACCCCGCCGACGTAAGCGACCTGAAAGCTCTCGCGCTCGATACGCAACTTGCGGATCACCGTACACGCGACGACGGACAACTCGCGTCCCGCCTCCGTGATGATCACGTTCGCCACCGCGTCGTGCCGGGCGGCAGCCGCTTCGATGACGTGGCGCGCGAAGCCCGCGATGCGCTCGTTGGTCATGCTCGGCGCGTAGATGGCGAGCGAGAGATCGTCGGGCGTCGCCACGTTGAAATACTGGCAGGCGGCTTCATCCAAAATGGTCGCCTCGCCGCGCCCGTCCGTCGCCTGCGCCACCGCCTGTAGCGCGCGGCGCGCGATCCACGAACCGCTCCCCTCGTCGCCCGCCAGAGGCCCCCACCCCCCGGCGCACGCGTGCTTGCGGCGCGCGCTTTTTCCGCAGCAGATCGAACCCGTGCCCGCGATCAAAACCAGACCGGGCTTGCCGCCCGTCGCGCCGTGGAGCGCGATGTCCGCATCCGTCACAACTTCGAGCGAACTGATGCCCAGCGCGCGCTGGAGAGCGTCGGCCATTCGCTCTTTCAGATCCGCGCGGCGCACTCCGGCCAGACCAATCTTCGCCGAAACGATGTCTGTCCGGCGCACATCTGCCGCCGCGCACGCGCGATCAACCGCCTCGCGCACCGCCGCCGCCGCATTGCTCACGCCGACGCGCAAGGGGTTGGAAGGCCCGGCGAGTCCTTCGCCGAGCGTCCGGCCTTCTTCGTCCGTGATGATGGCTTGGGTTTTCGTCCCGCCGCCGTCCACGCCGAGCACGATGAGCGGCGCGTGCAGGTCTCTGGGCGCGTGGGAAAGGTTTGTCGGTTCGCTTCTGGCCTTCATCGTGTGTCCGGGTTTGGGCGTCCACGACGGAAGCCCCTCCCTGCTGGCTATGATGGCCGGATTGTAAAAAGAGTTGACATATAATGGAAACTAAAAGATTTTATCTGCTTAATAATCAATTCTGATACAGAGGTTTTCCCCGATGGAGATACGACAACTCAGGGCTTTAACGGCCATCGCCGAGACGCGGACGTTCACCGCCGCCGCCGCGCGCTGCCACGTGACGCAGGCGGCCATCAGCATGCAGATTCGCCAACTCGAACTCGAAACAGGCGCGCTCCTCTTCGTGCGCACGCCGCGCCGCTGCGTCCTCACGCACGCCGGGGAACGGTTGCTCGAACGCGCCCGCCGCATCCTGCGCGAACACGACTCTGCGCTCGCGGAGCTTGCCGATCTGTCCGGCACGGCGCACGGGCGTTTGCGTCTGGGCAGCGCATCGGCGATGTTCAGCTCCGATCAACTGCCGCTGATTTTGAGAGAACTGCGGGCGCGTTGTGAGAACGTCGAGGTAACGGTCACGTCTGGGACGAGTGAGTCGCTCGTCCGGCAGATCACGGCGGGCGAGTTGGACATCGCCTTCATCTCGCTGCCGGTAGAGGCGCGGGGCGTGCAGACGGAGTTGCTGCTGAAAGATGAGTTGATCGCGATTGCGAACCCGGAGCACCCGCTGGCGCACAAGCGCGTTATCAGCGCGTTTGAATTGGCGGGGCAGAAACTCATTCTCGGCGAACGTGGCGGCAACACGCGCCGCTTGATTGACGGGTTCTTCGCAGAGGCGGGCTTGCGCCCCGTCGTGGCGATGGAGCTGAGCCGCCTGACTTCGATCAAGCGGATGGTGGAGACGGGGATGGGCGTCGGTATCGTGCCGGTGCGTTCGGCGTTGGAAGAGATCGCCGAAGGGCGGCTGGTGCGCTGGTGGATCGAGGGCGCGCAGATCAACTCCGAACTCGGTTTCGCCTACCTCTCCGGCGGTTATCAATCCCCCGTCACGCAAACGTTCATCAATCTCTGCCGCGCGAATTTTGCCGCCGAGACGGAGGCGCACAGGCCGCGCAAACCACGCTCACGCACCGCGCGCAAACCTAAAGCGAAAACGAAGAAGCGTTGACCGGCGAAGGGCGCGCGGGTTAAGGCTGGCCTTCGACCTGTTCGATCAAAGTGCGGATGGCGGGGACGAGGCGTTGCGTGTCCTCGGGTTTACGCAGGCAGCCTTGCGCGCCCGCACGCTTGGCCTCTTCGTGGTCGAGGAGCGAGGCGTAGGCGGTAAAGAAAAGGATGGGCGTGTGCGTGTTGAACTCGCGAATCTCGCGGCAGAGGGCGAGGCCGTCCATGTCCGTGAGGCCGATGTCGAGGAGAATCAGCGCGTAAGAATTTTCTCGTGCGAGCGTCAGCCCCTCCTCAGCCGTCTGCACGGCGGTCACGCCGAAGCCCTCCTGGCTCAAATTCCACTCCACCAGAAAACGCGTGTCCTGCGTGTCCTCGACGTATAAAATCGCCGGTCGCTCTGCGGTCATAAAATTTTATCCTTCGTATCTCTGCATCAGTTCAGGCCAGCGACCTTGAGCCTTGAGGATCAGTTCGCAAACTTCACGAACCGCGCCGAAGCCTCCGGGGAGACTGGTGGTGTAGTGCGCGGCGGCGCGCGTGTCGGCGGTGGCGTCGGCGACGGCGACGGCGAAGCCGGAGCGGCGCATCAGAGGGATGTCCGTCACGTCGTCGCCGACGTAAGCCGCGTCTGCCGCTTCAAGCCCGGCGGCGTGCAACACCTCCGCGAAATCTTTAATCTTGTCCCACGTTCCCTGCCGGACGTAAGTGATACCCAGATCACGCGCGCGGCGTTCGACGGCTGACGAAGTGCGACCGGAGATGATGCCCGACTGAAGCCCTGCGCGATGCAACAAGACGAGGCCATGCCCGTCGCGCGTGTGGAAACTCTTCTCCTCGTCGCCGTTCTCCAGAAGCGTGATGCGCCCGTCGGTGAGCACGCCGTCGCAGTCCAGCAAAAGCAGTTTGACGCGCGCGGCGCGTTGTTCGACGTTCATCATATCGCCCCTGTTCAACGTTTCAGCGCACCTCGAAGATGGGAACGTCCGCGAGGCGCATCGTGTTGCCGACCCGCGCGAAGACGAGCACAGCCGTGCCCGACTGTTCGCGCCCGCCGAGCGGCTTGGCCGTGATCTGAACGTCGGCGGCGAAGCGATCCGCACCGAGCGACTCGGTGCGCAGCAGTTTCGTCTGCCACTGTTCGGGCTGGCTGCCGATGATGCCTTTGGCGAACGTGGCGAGTTCGCCGGGCACGAGAAGCGCGTCGAGTTCGGTCTTTCGTCCGCCGCGAATCGTCTGGTCGAGTTGCGTTACGGCGGCGCGCACGCTCTCGTCAAGGGCGGGCGCGGACGCACCGAGCGCGGCCTCCGCTCTCAGGCGCGACGCGCGCGCGGCGAGCGTGGGCGCATAGCCGCCTTCGGCGCGCACCGCCTCGTTGAAAAACCGCGCGGCCTCCGCCGCCTGATTCCGGCGTAGGGCAATTTCACCGAGTCCGGCGTTAGCCCAGGCGAGCGTCACGGGCAGCGGCAGGCGTTCGTCGAGCGCGGCGCGAAATTCGCGTTCGGCGTCGGGCAGTTTGTTCTGTTCGAGCAGCGCGCGTGCGAGCAGGATGCGCGCGTCCTGCATGAGCGGCGCGCGCGCCAGCATCTCGCGGGCGATTGTTTCGGCCTGCGCGTGTTGCCCGGCGGCGAGCAGGCGCGTGCTCTCTTCGAGCGATTCTTCGAGCGCGGGGGCGCGCGGCGCGGTGTCGTTCGCGTAGTCGAGTTGAGGGTAGATTTTTTCCGGGTCAAC